>NZ_JBRREH010000009.1:0-73974 GCF_056760175.1 Stenotrophomonas sp. STEN021
CCCCAATTATCTCACAGCTCGCCGTGGTGGGTGTGTGTTTTTTTTTTGTTCGCGGGGCCCCGCGGGGGGGGGGGGGCGGCGCCCCCCCCCCCCCCCCCCCCCCCCCCCCCCCCCCCCCACTACGCCTCCTCCCTTTGGCGCAGCCAAGGGGAGGGTTGGGGAGGGGTAGCTTTGGGCTTTGGCCGGGAAAGCCCCTGCCGAGCATGGCTCGGCACTACAAAAACCCGGGCGCGGCGCAAAAAAGAAGCCCGGTCGGGGGAGGACCGGGCTTCCAGCGGCGCGTGGGAGAGAGGTCACGCGCCATACAACACCACTATCTGTTGCTTGCAGCTTTGTCGCTTACCAGGTGAAGCGCGGGCCGACGAACCATTCCTTGTCGCCAGCCTTGGCCAGCTTCACTTCGCCGGTCAGGCCCCAGTTCGGGTTGAACTTGGCGGTGGCGCCAACGCGGCCGTAGAACTCGCCGTCCGGATCGTAGCCGCGCTTCTTGCTGTAGTTCTCGTAGCCGGCCAGGGCATAGCCCTCGAAGTTCGGGGTGAACGCAGTGCGCACGCCAACTTCGGTGCTATAGCCGCTGAACTTCGGGCCGTACTCGAGATCCAGCTTCTGGTAGGCCGCACGGGCCAACAGGTCGGTGTTCGGGGCCACGGTGTAGTTGTAGCCAACACCCAGGCGCCACTGGTCCACGTCAACCTTGCTCTTGTCGGTTTCCTGCGCGTTGTACTCACCGAACACATGGAAGTTCGGGTGCACCGCGACCGAGCCCTTCACCGCAAAACCATCGGCGTCGCCGCCCTTGGTGTCGGTGTTCACATAGCCGCCTTCCACATAGTTGTAGGACAGGCCATCGGCAGCCGAAGCGGCGAACGGCAGGGCGGCCAGCAGGCCCAAAGCGATCAAAGAAGTCTTCATTTCGGCATTACCTCGTTATTGGTCTTGATCGTTACGGCCTGAATCGGTGGCCGTTCGACAGTTGTGAATTATCCGTTAGCCGACGGAATCCACCCTGAATACCAAACTGACCAGTACATAAATTAGGCGCGTTTCCAGGGAACTTTGGGCGCGTCGGTAGAAAGACGTCGGACCGCCGGTACGTGCCGTCGTGCGGCAGTGGGCGGGGGCGCCGTTGGGGACGCGACCGTCGCCTTCGCGGCGTGTTTGCCAGTAGCGCCAGGGTGCGTGCGCAGGAAGCTTGGCGGTTGTGTGGTGCCCAGCGGTTTCGTGGCAGTGAAGCTGAAATCGAGCTGGCAGAGGTCCGTGTATGTATCGGATACAGAGACGCTCAAGGTTCCACCTATAAAACTGTTTTGTGCTTATTTTTCCAAATCAATGCATCTGCGTTTCACCCGTGAATACAGGCGTTTCCAACGTCAAAGTACGCCCTGGGATTCAAGCTGATTCTCATGTCTCTCTTTCGGACAGGTGCCGATAATCCCGCCATCGTTACTGCATTGGCGGCCTGCGTCGCCACCGTGAAGCGCTGTTGTCACGCATGAATACATGAAAGGCGCCCGCTTTTTTGGCCACCTGCGATGGATTGATGCGGCGGAAACAAGCTTGTTCATTGGCATGTTGATGCGTCTGGTGCGCGGGCTGGTTGCCCGGGGCCATGACGGTGGAAAGCATCAAGGCCGGAATTTCAATGCGCCATGGTAGCGCGCGTCCAATCCACTGATTGGAACGGTACGACGAGCAGTTTGGGCGAGTGTTTCCACACGACCTTGCCCATGCGTTCGCCAAGAGAAACGCGTTTTTCGACAACGACGTTCAGCAAGGATGCGGAGTCCGCGCCGGCTGACGCCTGCAGTTAGCGTCATGACCAGCAGATTCAGTTCTGGAGTCAGGCACGCAGCTGTTGCAGAGCAGCTGCATGATCCATTCATGTCAACGGAGACAACAAGTGAACGCAGTGGGTTACGACCAGATATCGCAGACAGCGGAGGTCAACAATATGGATATGCACGCTGCTGGCAGCGCTCCTGTGATCGAAGCGATAGTCGACGATCACGGTAGCAAGACGGGTGATATCGCCAACGGTGGCCATACCGATGACGGTCATCCGGAAATCAAGGGAGCGGGCCGTCCTGGTGATCTGGTTCACGTCTATGACGGAGTCAATTTGCTGGGCCACGCGCAGGTGGGTGCTGATGGTAGATGGACATTCACTCCGATCTACCCACTGGCTGATGGCAGGCATAGCATCAGCGTCATTCACGAATCACCAGAAGGTGATATCAGCGATGAATCCGAGCCATATGTGATCAACGTGGACAGGGTGGCCCCGGAGAAGCCATCGATTGGCGAGGTGTCGGATGACGTTGGCGCGCAAACCGGTGCGGTCGCCAACGGTGGCAATACCGACGACAATACGCCTACGTTGTCAGGCAGGGGCGAAGCGGGTGCCACCGTCACCATCATCGACAACGGCCAGGTGATTGGTGAAGCCCTTGTCGCTGAAGACGGCACCTGGACGTTCACGCCGGATGTCGAGCTTCCTGATGGCCAGCATGAATTCGAAGTGGTGATGACCGACGAGGCCGGCAATACTTCCGAGCATTCGGAAAGGCATATCATCGTTGTCCAGGCGCCGGTACCTGCACAGATCGCCACGGTTACTTCGATGGGCAAGGACTGGGGCGCAAGCCACCGCGATTGGCTTACCAACGACGGTGCTGCCGGGCGCCTGATGCAAGGTGCACTCAGCGCGCAGCTGGCCGTCGATGAACACCTGCTGGTGTCCACCGATGGTGGGCTCAGTTGGAGCCGGGCATTGGTTGATGGTCTTCGTTGGGCAGCACAGGACAACAACGCCCACAGTGGCAACTGGTCGATCCAGACCAAGGTCGTGAACGCCGCCGGACGTAGTGGCCAGATCGAATCACGCGATGTATTTCTCGATACGCTGGCGCCGGATGCGCCGACCAAGCTCAGCGTCGATGGCGCCTACCTGACGGTGGCATTCAGGAGCACGTCTGTTTCCGCTGGCGACATCGTCAGCGTTGTGCTCAATGGCCAGCGCTTTGACCACGCGCTGACCGCCAGAGACGTGAGCGCAGGCAGCCTGCGTATCGCGCCGGGCTTTGCGGTGAGTAGCGGTGATGTGATGGCGGCGATCATCGACAAGGCTGGCAACAGCTCCAAATATCGCGATATGGGGGACAACAAGTTCATCGATTTCAACAGCGCCTCGTATGTGAACCTGAGCGCGGGGCAGAGCACGAGCTACAACGGGCTGCGGATCACTTCCGAGATCGACCACGATGTCTGGCAAATACCTGAAGCGATTACCGGGCTTACCACCTACGATCCCGCGGTCTATACCGGCATGAAGATCGGCGTCACCGGGCGTACCCGCATCGATTTCACCGAAGGCCCGGTGTCCGAGCTGAAGTTCCTGGTGACCAATCTGCAGGCCGGTTGTTTCGATCCTTCGGTGATCAGGCTCTACACCGCCGGCGGTGCGCTGGTGGGCCAGTTGTCGTTGTCCGCCTATTACCCCAACTCCTTGAATGCCTCGTTCAAGGCGCCGGCCGGGCAGGAGTTCTCGTACATGGTGGTGAGCACCGGTTACAAGGTGCCGGGGTACACGGGTATTGGTTCATGGGACTGGATTGGCCTGGATGATTTCCAGATACGTGGCGGTGCAAGTGAGCTCAATGTGCTCAGCAATCAGGCGATCGATGGCAAGACGGGCACCTATTACGGTGGCGACGAGGACAACGTGTTCACGTTGGCCAATGTCGCCAACCTGACGGCTGCCAGCAGCGGCGGTGTTTCCGGTGGCGCAGGCGTGGACACCCTCAAGCTCACCGGCGCCAATCAGACGTTGAATCTGGCGGCGTTGAAGGACAGGATCGATTCCATCGAAATCTTCGATATCACCGGCACCGGCAACAACAGCTTGAGTCTGTCATTGCAGGACGTTCTGGCCAATGGCCAGGTTGACCTGTTCCGTCAAAGTGGCAAACAGACCGTACAGATGATGGTGAAGGGCAACGCTGGCGACGTGGTCAGGCTGGATGATCTGCTCGGTGTTGGCGGTCAGGACGTGGGCGACTGGGCATCGATGGGCAAACACTCCATCGGGGGTGTCTCGTATGTTGTCTATCAGCACTCAGGTCTGGATGCCGAGTTGCTGGTGCAGGATGCAGTGCGGGTTGACCTGATTTAAGCCCTGCGGGAAGGTGTCGATGCATCAGGAAAAGCGGCACCGCAAGGTGCCGCTTTTCTGTGTGAATGCCCGCACGCAGGCCTGTAGATACGCCAAAGCATCAATGTGCTGCAGCCACCATCAACGCCGAGCTGTCCACACGTTTGACACCCTTGACGGCCTTGGCAGCGGCAATGGCCCGGTCGGCTTCGACCTTGCTGGCGACGGTGCCACTCAGTGCCACCACGCCGTTGACGGTCTCGACCTTGATCTCCATGCCGGACACATCCTTGGTGGTCAGCAACTCGGCCTTCACCTTGGTGGTGATCCATGTATCGGTGCCGGGCTGCTCGGATTCATGACCATGCGTGGATTGACCAGCGGCCTGCACAGTGAGGGAAGTGCCTGCGCAGCCAATGGCGATCATGCCTGCGAACAGCAGTTGCTTCATCTTGCGGGTACCCATGACGTGTCTCCGATCAGAGCAACGATGCTCCAACCGCAGGGTGCACGCAGCGCGATTAAGCGGATGCCTGCATCCGGTGATGAGCAGGTGCAGGAAACGCAAATTTCGCGTAATGCACGGGCCGCGATGCGCATCGTAGCTCAAGCGATCATCAGATCCCAGGGAAGATTGGAATCATGGAACTTGAAACGGTAGCCATCGAAATCGATCTGCTTGGCGATGTTGCCTTGCTCGTCGACCATCGTATGGAAGCAGACATCGCTAAGACCCATGGTGGCGACACGGCGGCCATCACTGCTGCCCTTGGCGATGTTCCTGGACTCGGTTGCCAGCAGGGTGACCAGTCGAAGCTGACGGCCGGGCCCTTCGAGGAAAAATTTAATCTTGTCCATTGGCGTTACTCCGGTATGCGATCCCCCCGAATCCCGCTGCCAAGCTATAGCCCACATCATGAACACGCGGCAATGATGGGGTTCGCATTACTGGCATTTGGGAATCTCTGAACAGACCCTTCGCAGCCTGTCAGATGGCAGGCCACGATTCGAGAGCCTGATCAGCCCATGCAACCGAGCTGTGGTGGCGCCGAACCGCAAGGTGGGCGCAAGCGCACATGGCGCGAGATATTCTTGTCCGAGCAGCGCAGGTTGTGCTGTGGAAGGCGCTGCTGGTGTTGATCGAGTGGCACTACCCAAACGCCGGCAGCCATATCGGCTGGAAATGATGTTGCGCGTCCACCTGTAGCAGCAATGGTACGCATTGAGCGACTCTGCGATGAAAGCGGCTCTGTGCGATACGCAGATGATGCGACAGTTCGCTCAGCCGGGCAGTCTGGAGGAGATTCCGGATGACACGACTGTCCTCAACTTCCACCGTCTTCTGGAGAAGCACCGGCTGGCAGCGGCAATGTTCGAGCAGATCAACACGCGCTTGGCACGCGTAGGAAGGGTAGTCGCCCCGCTTTTAACGGTTGCCAAACGTGGAGCTATGCGGCCGTCGCCAGTTTCATTGCTGGCGTGATGTTACCGGGCACCAGGTTGGGGGCGCTCGTGGTTGTACGTCCCTAGCCAGCGCGTGGCCCTGTCCTGCACCTGCTCGATGGTGTCGAGCAAGGTCGTGGCCAGCCAGGCGTTGCGGACGGTGCGGTTGTACGTTCGACGCAAGCATTTCTTTGCCATCGCCTCGCGGAGTACTTCGCGATCATCTGCGAATCGGCATGCATCTTCTTCAGGCGTCGGTTCTCGTCCTGCGGCTCCTTGAGCTGGGACATCAGCGATGCATCCATGTCGCCGAACTGATCCCGTGCTCGCGACACAGTTCCGGCGCGAACCTGCAGGCCTCGGCCTGCTTGAGTACGGGGGTGATCTGGCTGTCGGTGAAACGGGATGCCGTCATGGAACCTCCCCGGAAGAGGATGCGAGAAAATTCCACTTCTGGCGCCAGCCAATCTGCGACGGGACTACCATGGCGCCGCGACGGTCATATCGATGAGAGCTCTTTGCCCATATTTGGCCTGCTCATGCATGGCATGCAGCAGCTGTTCGAGCTGTGAGGCAAATCTGTCCGGCTGGTAGAGCACCGAAGTGTGCAGCTGCTCGCCGAGCCTGCGGCGGATTGTCTCCCTCTTGGGCGCATCCTTGGCCAGCGCGATCGCCAGCGATACATAGTCGCGCCGGGACGTGGTGCAGAGCTCGTGCATGCCCAGCGTATGCAACAGGCTGCCTGCCATGCGACTGACAAAGGTCTGGCCCATACAGGTAACCAGCGGAACCCCTGCGCGCAACACATCACTCGCCGTTGCACCCGAGTTGTAGGGATAGGTGTCCAGGGCGATATCGGCCAGGGCGATACGGGCACGGTGATCTGCAAGTGATTGGCGCTTGGCGAATATGACCCTTGCCGGATCCACGCTGCGTTTCGCGGTTTCCTTCAGCAAGTTGCTGGGGACCACCTCGGAAGACCCGGGGGCGATCCAAAGCACAGCCTGCGGCACATTGCGCAGAACCTCGCACCAGTCATCCCATAGCTGCGGGGTGAACTTGAAGACTTGATTGAAGCTGCAGAACACGATGGCATCGACCGGCAGATTCTCCGTCTCGCGCGGCGGCGGCGGTGCCAGTGGCGTCAGCGGACAGTTGGGCTGGAAGCATTCGGGCATCAAGGCCAAGGCTTCGCTGAACTGGCCGGCATGCTCTGGCGGCGTGGCTACCGCGTCGCTGATGATGTAGTCGGCAAAGCGTGCCTCGCCCAAGGTGCCGATATAGCCTATCCAGGTTGCAATTATCGGTGCTGGACGCAGCGCGCAGATTCCAAGGCGGGCGTGCGTGGTGTACCCGGTGAGGTCGATCAGGATATCGATCTGGTCATCGCGGATCAGCTGTGCTGCCTCCAGATCATCCATTCGACTGATCACGGTGAAGTGATCAGCAGCTTCAATCAGTCTGCGTCGTTCTTCATCGTCGCCTTCCGGACCATAGGCATACAGGTGTGCCTGCACGTGTTTGCGATCGTGCGCGGCAATGACCTGGGTGATCAGGTGAGCGACTGGATGGTTGCGGAAGTCGGCGGACAGATAACCGATCCGCAGAGGCCCGCCATGCGCATTGGCCACTGACGACACCAGCGGCGCGGCCGCCAATGCCGATGCCCAACGTTTGCGGCCAAACTGGCCAGCGAGTCTGCGTTGCATCGCGGCATCAAATTCTGGCCAGGCGAGCAGATCGAGAGGTGAGAAGTTATTGCTGTCACCTTTCGACAGCAGTGCCAGAAAGTCATCCATCGCTGGTTGCGTGGCATCCCAATCAGCCAGTTTGCGACGCAGGCCCAAAATGCGCCCGACGATCTCGACATTGCCCGGTTGCAGCTCCAGCGATTTCTGCAGGCAGGCAAGGGCCTCAACTTCCTTTCCAGTCCTTTCAAGGATGCCTGCGAGGTTCAGGCGTGGCTGGAGGTAGTGGGGGTCGCAGGCGATGGCCGAACGAAAGTTCGCCTCCGCAGCCTCTTTATCGCCATCGACAGTGTCGTGTGCGTGGCCGAGATTATTGTAGGCATTGGCATACTTCGGATCAGCCTTGATCGCCTGGCGATAGCATTCCTTGGCTTCGGCGCGCCGGTCTGACTTGAAACTCCGGTTGAGAATATTGCCCAGGTTGTTCCACGCCTTGGCCTGGTGGGGGGCCAAGCCCAGAGCGCAGCGATACGCCGCCTCGGCCTCAGGCTCACGCTGCATGGCCGCGTAGGTGAGGGCCAGATTGCTGTACGCATCGGCATTGTCTGCGTTGGCCGCGGCCGTCTTGAGATAGCGCTCCGCTGCCGGGAAATCCTTGTTCAGGTAGCAGATTACGCCTGCGCAGACCAAACCGCCTGGATGCCGTGGCGATAGTTTCAACAATTTGTTGCGGCAGAGTGCCAGGGCCTGGTCGTACTGATGGCGTTGATAAAGAGCCAGCACGTTTGCGTACGTTGTCTCGGCAATGCTTGTCGAACGCTTGCGCGCGCGTTGGGGAATGTTGCTGTGTGAGCGACGCATCCGATTCTCCGGGCTGAAGGGGTTTGATCCTGCCCGGTAGAAAGAGCTGCGCGCCTTGAACAGCAGGGGCCCGCGGATCTCCAGAGCTGCCTTCATGCGCATGGACGCATGATGGTGGGCTGAGCCGTCCACAGCGGCGAGGACGTGGCGGAATAGTGCTTCAGCCTGTGAGTTTTTTCTTTAGGACAATGCCTATTCTGAAATGTGGGCGGCGAGCAACTGGCTGCAGTTGTCGCTGCTTGAGGAGAGGTGCCTGCGGTCAACCCGGGCAGCGCCGAGCGCTTGTCGCATAGGCAGGCGGGCAGTGCGATGTATTCGAATCCGCTGTTGTCGTTGAGTCGCGCGACGGGCCTCGCTTGCAGCGGGTCGCGGTAGGGGCCGGTGGCAGCCCATGCAGAGAAAGCGGCACCGCAAGGCGTCGCTTCCTCCCTGGGTGCGGCCGCTGGCTCAGCGCCACCGCCTTGTGCAGCATGCAGCTGCAGACATTGTCGGCAAGCGGTTGGTACAGCCGCGTGGTATCAGTCCACGATGGGCAAGCTGATGTAGCTCGGATGCTCGGCGCTGTTCCAGATCCGCTGCGTGGCCTTGCGATAGTCGCCAGGCTGGGCGAAGAAGATGTTGTCCACAAATTTCTGTGGATTGCGGTCGTAGAGCGGGAACAGGCTGGACTGCACCTGCACCATCAAACGATGCCCGGGTTGCAGGGTCTGGTTCACGTTGGGCAGGTCAAAGGTATAGGTCTGCGGCGTATCGGGGGTGATGGCCTTGGGTTGGCTGAAGCTCTCGCGGTAGCGGCCACGGAAGATGGTGACAGCCAACGGCAGCTGGTAGCCGGCCATCTTCGGGTTGTCGGGGTATTGATCGGGATAGACATCGATCAGCTTCACCACCCAGTCACTGTCATTGCCCGAAGTGGACGCGCTGAGCTGCACCTGCGGAACGCCGGCAAGCTTCATTGGCTTGTCCAGCACCGGGCCGGTATAGGTGAGCACATCGGTACGGCCATCGACGAAGCGTTGATCGCGTACCAGCCAGGTAGTCCAGACATCACGATCACCCATGTTGACCGGACGCGGAACGAAGGGAACAGGTTTGGCTGGATCGGAAATGTATTCGGCGTACTGCGCGCCGGTACTGGCAGCAGTGAAGGCCAGCTCTGCATCCGCATTGAGATAGAGTCTGCGTGCGTTGGCGGCGCAGCCCTGCGCGCAGCTCTGCGGCCAATTGTTGTAGGTTTCCCAGCGATTGCTGCCGGCGTTGTACACCCAGACCGGCGGCGTGCTGGCGACCGCCGCACCTTCCTTGAGGTATTGATCGAAAAACGGCTTGAGCACGTCACGTCGCCACTGCAGGGCGGTGTCGCCGTTGAACTCCAGTGCACCCAGCGAGCTGCCGTTGTAGTTGGCGCCACTATGCCGCCAGGGTCCGATCACCAGAAAGTTGCGTTTGTTGTCGTGGTCCTTGGGTTCAAGCGCAGCCCAAGCGGTGTGTGCGCCGTAGATGTCTTCCTGATCCCACAGCCCTTGTTCCCACATGGTGGGTACCGTGATCTCCGGCAGCTTGGCCAATAGTTTGTCCAGCGCCTGCTGCTGCCAGAACGCGTCGTAGGCTGGGTGCTCACTGACCTTGTGCCAGGCCGGTATCTGTTCCAGCCCCAGGGTCTTGGCGAAGGCGCCAACCGAACCTGCCTGCAGGAAGCTGCTGTAGTCGTCGCCGGTCGGCATGGCGACCTTTGCGCCGGCACCGCGTGCGGTCATCTGCCCGCTGAAATAGCCAAGATTCACCTGCCGATAGGCACCATGCTGGAACCAGTCATCGCCCATCCAGCCGTCGATCATCGGGCTTTCCGGCGCGGCGACTTTCAGGGCAGGGTGCGGATCAAGCAAGGCCATCACCACGGTGAAGCCTTCGTAGGACGAACCGAGCATGCCAACTTTTCCGTTGGATTCGGGCAGATGTTTCACCAACCAATCGATGCTGTCCCAGGCATCGGTGCTGTGATCGATCCTGGTGGGATTGAGCGGGCCGCGTGGCGGCCGCGTCATCACATAGTCGCCTTCCGAGCCGTACTTGCCGCGCACGTCCTGGAACACGCGGATATAGCCGTCCTCGGCAAACACGGTGTCGCCCTGGGCGAGGGCATCGACCAGATGCGTCGCACCTGGTGTGCGATCGACCCGGCCAGCGGCGTTGTACGGCGTACGGGTGAACAGGATCGGCGCATTGTGCGCGCCTTTGGGAATCATGATGACGGTATAGAGCTTGACCCCGTCACGCATCGGGATCATCACCTCGCGCTTTTCGAAATCGCGGGCTGGCTGTGGGGCGACGAACTTCTTGCCAGTGATGTCAGGCGTCATCGGCGCGACCTGCGCCGTGGCTGGCGTTGCCATGCCCAAGCAGGTGATTGTGGCGATGGCTGCAGCCAGGGTCAGGGTCCGCATTGCTCTACCTCAAGCGCTTGGGTAAACGCTGACGCTATGCCTGTGTAGTGGAAGTTACACATGGCAAAGGTCATGGGCTGCCCAATAGAGACAATCATGCACTTGATCCTCAACTGCCCGGACCCTGGCGGGTCAACAGGCCTCAACGCCAACGGTGAGGCATCGCGGACAGGTTCGTCGTCGATCCTTTGAAGGTTGCAGATCGAGCGGCGAGGTAGTGAACTGCATCAGCGCGTCTGGCGCCTGGCCACCAGATCGTCAGCATGGTGATGACTGTTCTCCATCTCGTTGGCGTTGAGAATCTGCCGTAGATACCCATCCATGCCCTTCGCCGTGCACATGTCTGGCATGCACGCACGCAGTGTGAGAACGCTGTTTGGAGCGCAGCCGCCGAAGATCCGGCAGCGGGCGATGAGGGTGCCAACGGCTCCCGCAGCAAGGCGCTGCTCAGGCTCCATTGCGGATCCGTCAGCGGCCAACAGGGGTTCGGTTGCCGCGTGAGATGCCAGCAATACCCCAGCGTGCTCGAACATCGAAGCGTGCGCTGTGGTTGCCATCAATTCATCCAGGATCATGAGGGCGTGCTCCTGAGCTTGGTGGGAGGCTTGCTCATCGCCAAGCACGTCGCTTGCAAAGAGCATACGCCGGGCTTCCGGATCGCCGTTGTCGGCCAATGTCCTTACGGTGTCATCGAAAGGAGGCGAATTCCTCATCGGTCGCGCGCGCGACCTGGAGCAGTGCGAAGAAACATAGGCGTCAAGTATGTAGGCAGATTCCAATGTCCGCCTCTCCGGTGACTGGCTGCGCTTGGCGATTTCTTCAAAGGACGTGCTGCGATGTTGTTGGGTGTAGCCGCATATATCAGCCAGATTCTCCTTTTCCATCGCTCTGTCGATGTTGGTAATTGATGCCTGCGAAGTTGAGTTGGCTGCCGATTCCGTGCTTGATTGCGCTTGCTGCACAGTCCCGTCCATGGGGGGGGAGGCGGGTACGGCGTTCAATCTTTCCGATGCCGCTACCTCTGCTGTGGCAGCGGTCTGCATGTCCCCAAAACGTTGGCGATGGAAGCCGAGCAAGACTGCCAGGCAGGCAAGTACGAAGGTAAGAAATATGGAGAAAGGGCGCGCTCGCATAAGCAATCTTCTGCAGGCCATCAGGAGGACACATCAATGAATCAGCTTGCGCCCATGCATGGGCTCGCAGGCATCAGTCCTTTGTCCGAAAAAAGGGGATTGGTCACCTGCCACAACTGCCAGTTTCCGTGACCGTAGCGGACCAGCCAGAGTGAACCCTTTGGCCTGATGCCGTTGAGCTTATCGAGAGCAGCAAGCTTTCGCGTCATATCATCAGAGTTGGCGCAGGTGATGTTCTTGTCGCCCTGTACCGTTCCCCCTCGACGCTTCCGCGCTATCGCCTTGCCTTGTGAACGCAGCGCGGAGCTGCGGAATATGAGAAGTGTGGCGGCGCCGCTGAACGAAGGGCGCGAAGCACGCACAGTGATTGCCGGCAGGTCGGTTGTGTTGCAATTGGCTTGTGGGCGAGTCGGCCCACCACCACCACCACCACCGCCACCTCCTCCACCGCTACCACCACCACCACCTGTTGGGGTCTCAAGTGAAATCACCTCGTCGGACTGCGAGACCTGCTCGCCCTCCGCACTTGGTAGATAGGCTGCCTCCGAAAGGACCCAGGCGTCCGCCGCTTCACTCCAATCGTAGACGCCGAAGTTCTCGGGAACGTCACCATCATGGAAGGCGCCCGCTGCGGGTGCTAGGAACAAAGGGGTGTTGGAAACCGATGCGGATACCGGGCGCACGGTTGGGCATCTGGCAGATGCGATTGCTGGTATGAGAACCAGTAAAAAAGCGCTTGCTCTGATCCATAAGCACATGACAGATCCTTTTCGCACCCACGAGTAGGGGTGAAAGGAATCTATGACTTCAGAAACTTTTTTGGATTCAGGAAAATGCCAAAGCGATGGCTGCTTGTACGTGGCTAAACGGTAGGGGAATTTCGTCAACTGCAGAGAGTCACCATTCTTGGCATCCCGCAGCCATGACGTCGCTCAGCCCGCCGCAGTGCAGCGAAGCGATATCGTTCAAAGGTCGTATCGGCGACTACCCCGCAAGCAGTTGCACGTGCTCCCCGGCGGGCCCGCGCAGGCTACGCTGCTCACCGAAAACCGACAGCTGCCAACCAACAGCGAGCAGCATGTCGTCACTCGTTGCCGGAAGACGTAGCGCCACACTGTATTGCCCTGCATATCGCGTGTTGGAGGCAACAGGCAGCGCCACCTGGTCAATCTCCACCATGCACTGCCCGGGCATTGGCAGCACGGCCACCGGGTAGCGGCCGTCCAGGGCACGGCCATAGGCACGATTGAGCACGGTGATCTTGGTATCGAAGGCCCAGCCCATGGCGCCCAACAATGCAGACCAGGCACGTTGCGAGGCCTCTCGATCCGGCGTGGTCATCACCCCGATGAAGGTGGACGCCACCGTGGCCTCGGTCATCGGCAGATCAAAGGGTGGCACCGCAGCCTTGATCTGGGTGAGGTAGAGCAGTTCGCCGCATGGTCCAAGCACTTGCGCTGCGCGGATCGCATCGCTCAGCTCAAGGTTGGCGGCCGGCCCCAGTACTTTGAAGGGAGCTTGCAGGCCAGCAGCCAGGGTATCGATATCTCCCACCAGCACTTCCAGCGACAACCAGCCATGGCGGAACATGGGTTCGGCAACGACTGCATGCGGGTCTTCAATCACCCGCAGCACTGGCTCGCCAGCGCTGTTGGACAGCCATGCCAGCGGTGCGCCGATCAGATCCGCCAGATCGAGCGCGGCGGCATCTTCGGCGTCGAGCATGCCGCGTTGCTGTACCTGCAAGGCCAACTGCGCGACATAGGCGTCGCAGACCTGCTGCAGGTTGGGCGCGATCAAGGTCGCGTGGATGATGCCCTGTTTCATGTGCGCCGTTCCGTAGCCAGCTTGCGCTCCAGCCAGGGCATCAGGCCGCCGCCGGCAACGATTGCCATCAACTCTGTGGGAATCTTCTCGCAGTCGAATTCACGACCTGTGCTGTGATTGATGATGCGTCCCTCCACCGGGCGTACTTCCAGTTCATCGCCGCGCGCTGCTTCAAGCGTCGCACAAACCAGCGCGGGCACACCGAGATTCAGCGCGTTGCGATAGAAGATGCGTGCGAACGATTTGGCGATGATGGCACCCACGCCAAGTTCGGCCAACGCCTGCACTGCCTGTTCGCGCGAGGAGCCGATGCCGAAGGATTCACCGCCCACCACGATGTCGCCGCGGCGTACTTCGCTGGCGAAGGCCGGGTCCACCGCTTCCAGGCAGTGGCTGGCGATCACGCGCATCGGTTCACGCATATAGGGGCCGGGTGCCAGCACATCGGTATCGATGCGGTCGCCGAACACGAAAGCCTTGCCACGAACGTTCAAGCGCCTTCTCCCAACAACTCGCGTGGATCACAGATTTCGCCTTTCACCGCGGCAGCGGCAACGCTGTATGGCGAGCCAAGATAGACCTGCGCCTCGGCCGAGCCCATGCGGCCCTTGAAATTGCGCGCGGTGGTGGACATGCAGACTTCGCCGCTGCTGAGCATGCCCGCGCCCATGCCGGCGCAGGCGCCGCAGCCAGACGGCAGCAGGATGGCGCCGGCTTCGGTCAGGGTGGCCAGGGTGCCTTCGGCCGCTGCCTGGGCGGTCATCGCCACCGAGGCCGGGGCGATCAGCAGGCGCGTGCCCTTGGCGATCCGGCGGCCTTTCAGGACTTCGGCGGCCATGCGCAGGTCGGTCAGCTTGGCGCCGGTGCAGGCGCCGATATAGGCCTGGTCGATATGTACCTTGCCGTGCTCGCCAATCGGGCGGCTGTTGGCCGGGCTGTGCGGTGCAGCCACATGCGGTGCGATCTGCGCGGCGTCATAGCGATGGTGGTGCAGGTAGTTGGCGCCGGCATCGCTGCGCCATTGCGCCAGATCACCGGAGAAAGGTTTGCCGGCCTGTTCCAATGCAGCCAGTGTGGTCGCGTCGGGTTCGACGATGCCGGTTTCAGCGCCGAGTTCGGCGGCCATGTTGCACAGGGTCAGGCGCTCATGCATCGGCATTGCCTGCACTGCACTGCCGCCGTATTCGAATACCTGGCCTTCGTTGCCCATGCCATGTTGGCCACACAGCATCAGCATCACATCCTTGGCGCTGACGCCGGCGCCGAGCACGCCATCGAGCTGCACACGCGTGGTCTGCGGCACGCGCAGCCACACTTCACCGGTGACCAGTGCGCCGGTGATGTCGGTGGCGCCCATGCCGACCATGAAGGCGCCAAAGGCGCCGCCACTGGGTGAGTGCGAATCACCACCCACGCAGAACATGCCGGGTTGCACATGGCCGTGTTCCTGCAGCACCACGTGGCAGATGCCGAGCATGTCGTAATGTGTCACACCCTGGGCCTGCGCCCACTTGCGGGTGAGGGCGAGGATGTCGGCGCTTTCCATGTCCACTGCCGGTACGAAATGGTCGGAGACCACCACCACTTTGTTCGGGTCCCACACTTTGGCACCAAGCTTTTCCAGCCGCGAGGCGACCCGACGCGGACCGCCGGAGTCATGCATCATCAGCAGGTCGAGTCTGGCGGTGAGGATTTCACCCGCCTGCACGGCCGCACGCCCGCAGGCACGGGCGAGGATTTTTTCGGCAAGCGTTGCACTCACAGTTGCACTCAAACAAATGTCTCCGGCTTGTTGGTTTCGTAGTCCAGACGCATCTGGTAGCGCAGTTGGTCGGGGCGGTATTGGATGTCGAGCAGATCCAGCAACTGCTGGTCAGGGCCGTAGGAGCGACGGGTCAGGTTCATCACTGCCTGGCCGGGCGACATCTGCAGGTGCATGGCGGTCATCGCGCCGGCACGCAGCGCACTGACGGTCTGCTGGACCTGCACGAAGCGGATGCCACAGCGCCGGAACAAGGCGATGCGCGAGCCATAGGCCAGTTGTTCGGCGTTGAATTCCGGATGCGTGGTACGGGTCCAGCTGGCGTAGTAGCCAAAGGCCTGGCCGTGCCGCGAGCGCACGCGCACGCAATGCACCAGGGCTTCCTGCGGACCGCTGCCGAACTGGTCGCGGATAGGCTCGGGCGGGACCACGCGCTCCCAGCCCAGCAGACGCACCTGGGTGTTGCTGGCCAGGGTGTCGAGGCTGTGGATCAGCTCGCCCAGCGGTGTTTTCAGCGGCATCGGGATGCTGGAGCCGCGGCTGGTGCTGCCACCGACCACGCGGGTACCGCGGCCACGCTGGCGTACCAGCAGGCCGTCATTGGCCAGCACGTGCAGCGCCTGGCGCACGGTGACCCGCGAGATGCGCAGGCGCCTGGCCAGCTCTTCTTCGCGCGGCAGCTGCTCACCATCGCCGATTTCGCCACGCTCGATCAGCCCACGCAGGAAACCCTGCAGCTGGTGGTACAGCGGCGCATGCAGGTCACGGCGGAGGATGCCCTCCAGGGATTGGGTGGTGAACGGGTCCACGGTGGCTTGCCGGCAGGTCCGAAATAATCTTAATGATATATCTATATATCTAAAAGGAGCGTGGGTATAGACCTTGTTGTGTTTTGGCTGGGATTCGCTTGGGTTGGGAGGGGGCTTCTCGCTGGCTGATGCGCCGCCGGGAAGGCCTCTGCCGAGCATGGCTCGGCACTACGCTCCCTCCCTTTCGCGCAGCGCAGGGGGTGAAGAAGGCCTGCTTGCGCGCCACTGGCGCGCGGCCTGATGAACGACCGAAGGCTGTGCCTTCGGGCCGGGCGGGTTGGGGAGGGGTGCTTTTTGCTGGCTGATGGGGTGCTGGTGAAGCCCATGCCGAGCATGGCTCGGCACGACCTGTCGCTATCAGCCCTCACCAGAACCGGTAGCTGAACTCCACGCCGTAGGTGCGCGGCACGTTCGGGTAGATCACGCCAACGCCCAGGCCGGCGATATCAAAGCCGCCGGTGGAGGCGAATTCATTGCTCAGGTTCTTGCCCCACAGCGCCACCGACCACTGCGCATCACGCGGTTCGTAGGCGATGCGTGCGTTGTACTCATGCCCGGCCTTGCGCATGATCAGGCGCGAGGCATCCTGGTTCTGGAAGTAGTCGTCGGTGTAGCGCGCCTGCGCGCTGAACACCAGGTCGGCATTGCCAAGCGGCTGCACATAGCTGCTGCCGAAGGTCCATTGCAGCTTGGGTGCGTTTTTCATCGGATGGCCGCGGAAGTAGGCGGCGTTGATGGCCTTGTACTTCTGGTATTCCGAATCGATGGTGCCGAGCGTGGCGTTGAGCTTCAGTCCGCGTGTCAGCTGCGCCTCCGCCTCCAGTTCGATGCCCTGGATCAACGCACCGGTGGCGTTGGTGACAACGAAGATGCCTTCCGGGTTCACCGCGGCCAATTGGATGCCGTCGTAATCCAGCCGGTAGTAGTTGCCGTTCAAGCGCAGGCGGTTGTCCCACAGCGTGGATTTGACGCCTACTTCGTAGGCACGCAGGGTTTCGGCATCCACCTGTACCAGGGTCGCCGGCGTGCTGCCGCGGCCATTGAAGCCGCCGCTCTTGAAGCCGGTGGTGATGCTGGCGTAGCCCATCACGTTGTCGTTGAAGTTGTAGGACAGCAGCGCCTTCCAGTCCGGGCGGTTCCAGCTGTTGCGCATGTTCTTGCTGAAGTTGGGGTCACCATTGGCCTTGACCGCGCGCACCGAGAAATCCTTGCTCTCATAGCTGTAGCGGCCGCCCAGGGTGAGGGTCAGCTTGTCGGTGAACTTGTAGTCGCCCTGTGCGTAGATGGCATATGCCGAAGTGTCCTGGGCGATGTAGTTGGTGCCGCCGCGCACGAAGATGTCGCTGCGGGTCGGCTGGTCGTTGTGCTCCTTGAAGGCGAACACGCCGGCCACCCAGCTGAAAGGACCGTCCAGCTGCGAGGTGAACTGCGCCTCGTAACCCTTCTGGTTCTGGTGCTGGTCCTGTTCAAGGTGATAACGGGTCTGCGCGGTGCCATCGACGTCCATGTAGAAGTGATGGTCCAGCGTGCGGTAGTGCGCGATGCTGCGCCAGGAGAACGCGCCGAAGTCGGTTTCATTGGTCAGCGCCACGCCGAACTGGTCGATGTCGTTCAAGCCCAGCGTGTCGGTTTCGGTCTTGTAGAAGCTGCCCAGACGCGGCACCTGGTTGCCATTGGCATCCAGTGCCACCGGCGTGCCCCAGGCGGGTGTGGAGCGCTCGCGCAGGCGGTCGATGCTCAGCGTGGCGTAGGAGGCTTCGCCCCAGGTAGAAGCCAGCGACAGGCGCCCGGCCAGCACATCCTGGTCGTTGACCATGCGGTTGTGGGTGATGTCCTTGAGGATGCCATCGCGCTGGCGGCTGAGTGCGGCGGCGGAGACATCCAGCGTCTCACCGATGCGGGTGGCGAAACTTACGCGTGCGTCGCGGCGGCCGAGGTTGCCGATGCTGCCATCCAGCGCCAGCTTGCTCTCGCCGGTGGGCTTGCGCGAGATGTAGCGGATCGCGCCGCCGGTGGCGTTGCGGCCATACAGCGTGCCCTGCGGGCCGCGCAGTACTTCGATGCGTTCGACGTCGTACAGGTCGAACATCGCCCCGTTCTGGCGGGGGATGTAGACATCGTCGATGTACAGCGCCACCGCCGGATCATTGGTGAACATCGACTCATCGGCACCCACGCCGCGCATGAAGATCTTGGCGCCGGAACTGGTGCCGGTGTTCTGTTCGATGATGATGTTGGGTGCTGCGAATTTGATGTCGTCCACGCGTTTGACCTGCATGCGGTCAAGCTCCGGCCCGCTGATCACGCTCATGCTCAGCGGCGTCTTCTGCATCTGCGCTTCGCGGCGTTGTGCGGTGACGTTGACCTGATCCAGCTGCACGGCATGATCGCCATCGCTGGCCTGCTGTGCCAACGCCGGGTTGGTGCCAAGGGCGGTCACGATCGCGACTGCCAGCGCACTGCGGTACAGAACTTCCTTCATTGCCTGCCTCATAGCGTGAACGGGGATGGGTGGCGCAGGCGCACAGCGGGCAATGGCGTGCCGGTGCGTCTGCTTTCCAGTCTTTCGCTATTTGTCCGGACAATCAATGTGACCAACGCGGGATCCACACAGCTGCGTGGTGCGCCACAGCAAGCGCATAAGTATTTGATAAAAATTGAAAAGCAGCAGCAATTGCAGGCTTTTTGTGCTGCACTGCAAAGGCATATAGGTCTTAGCCTTATGTCTTTCCGGGCCATGCGCGCAGCCTGCCAAACGCAAAACGCCGCCCGGTCGGGGCGGCGTTTTCGTAGCGGGGAGTTGGTAGCGGGGAGTTGGTGGTGTTGCTCGCTTACAGCGGGGTGCCGTCATCCACGTCCAGGGTCATCTGGTAGGTGAATTGATCCGGCCGGTACTGCACGTTGAGCAGGTCGATCAGATTGCCGTCGCCATCGTAGGAGCGGCGTTCCAGTGACAACAACGCGGTGCCGGGTTCCACTTTCAGGTGCAGGGCGGCGATGGCGTCGGCATTCACTGCTGACAGCACCTGCTCCACCTGCTTGATCTGGATGCCCGCGGTCTGGAACAGCTTCAAGCGGGAGCTGTTGGCCAGCCGCGCCTCGTTGAATTCGGGGTGATCGGTATTGGTCCAGCTGATGTAGTAGCCGAACGGGACATCGCCGCGCAGGCGCAGGCGGATGGCCTGCACCAATACATCGCGTGGGCCGGTATCGAACAGGGCCCGGATCGGCTCCGGCGGCACCCCGCGGCGGAACTGCAGCAGCTGCACCTTGGTGTGTTCGGCCAGCACTTCCAGACTTTCCAGCAGCCCGGTCAGCGGGCTGTGCATCGGCTTGGGCCGGGAACGGTGGATGACATGGGTGCCCTTGCCGCGGCGGCGCTCGACCAGACCCTCGGCGGCCAGTTCGTCCAGCGCCCGCTTGGCGGTGATGCGCGATACGCCAAAGCCGTCGGCCAGGTCGAATTCGGTGGGAATGCGGGCGCCGCGCGGGATCTCACCATTGAGGATGCGGTCGCGCAGCAGGCTGAACATCTGGTGGTAAAGCGGCGTCGGCAAGTCATTGCGCAGCAGCTTGTGCGCGTTGGCACTCAACAATGTGGCCAGTGTGTCTTGGGACATCTCGCTTCACCCTCCTTTGGCTTAATGCTATAACGATAGAACAAATAGGATAGGCCATGGTCACTGAAGAAACCGTGATTTGCTGGAGCCGTGACGGCGCGCTCGCCCGCATCGGCATCCACCGACCCGACAAGCGCAACGCCCTGGCTACCCGCCACTGGGCGGCGATCGAGGCCGCACTGGACGCCATTGCCGCCAGTGATGCCCAGATCGTGGTCGTATCCGGCGTGCCGGGGGCGTTCAGCGCCGGCGCCGATATCGACGAACTCGGCCAGCTGCTCACCGCACCGACGGCCTTTGCCGCCAACAATGCCCAGGTCCAACGCACCCAGCTCAAACTGCAGCGCCTGCCGCAGACCACGCTGGCCGTCATCGACGGTGCCTGCGTGGGCGGCGGCCTTGGCCTGGCGTTGGCCTGTGACCTGCGCCTGGCCAGTGCCCGCAGCCGGTTCGCTATCACCCCAGCCAAGCTCGGTTTAGTTTACAGCGCCGATGACAGCCGTCGGCTGGTCAATACGGTCGGCATGGCCCGCACCCGCGAAATGCTGTTGACCGGACGCCTGCTCGACGCCACCACCGCGCTGGATTGGGGCCTGATCAACCAGTTGGCGGGCGAGGACGGCATCGAGGCGCTGGAGCAGGCACAGGTCCAGCAGCTGTTGGCCACCTCCGGGCAGGCGCGGCGGGCGATCAAGACCGTGCTGGGTCATCTCGGTGGCGATGCCAGCATTGGGCCGGCGCAGGCCGAGGCGGCGTTCAACGACGCCTTCAGCAGCAGCGATTTCGTCGAAGGCGCGGCTGCCTTCCTCGAAAAGCGCGCGCCGCGCTTCGGCTGAGGCCGGTAGACATGCCGGTCTATCTGATCATCGAAGCACACATCACCGACCCACAGGGCTTTGCCGCCTATGCCCGCGCAACTCCGGCACTCGTCGCACGCTACGGCGGTCGCTACCTGGTGATGGGAGGCGAGCAGCGGAGCATGGAGGGCGAGCACGCCCCGGCCCGCACGGTGATCTCGCAATGGCCTGACCGCGCCGCCGCACTGGCGTTCTGGAACAGCGCCGACTACGCCGCGATCAAGCCGCTGCGCGCCGGCACCGGCAGTTTCCGCGTGCTGCTCGCCGATGGCGTGCAGACGCAAGCTCTCAACGACACCGCAACCGAAGGTAAGGCTCCATGATCGACGCTTATCGCGCGCTGGCCCTGCAGACCACCTGCCGCGCCATCAATGCCTGCGCAACACCGGAAGCTGCCGCCGTCGCGGTGGCTGACAACATCGAACGGGTTGGCCGGCAGATCCGCGCCTCAAAGGCGTTCATCGGCGCCGACCTGAAGCTGGTGGTGCTGCCGGAATACTTCGCCACCAGCTATCCGCTGGGCGACACCATCCCCGGCTGGGCAGCCAAGGGCTGCTTCGCGATGGATGGCAGCGAGTATGAGCAGCTGGGCCGCATTGCCCAGGACAATGGCGTCTATCTGTGCTCCAACGCCTACGAGCGCGATCCGAACTTCCCGGAGCTGTACTTCCAGTCCTCGGTGATCCTGGATGACAGCGGCAACCAGATCCTGCGCTACCGGCGACTGATCTCGCTGTACGCACCCAGCCCGCACGATGTCTGGGACAAGTACCTGGACGTGTACGGCATTGATGGTGTGTTCCCGGTCGCACGCACACCGCTAGGCCGCCTGTCCTGCATCGCCTCGGAGGAAATCCTGTATCCGGAAATCGCGCGTGCGATGGGCCTGCGCGGCGCCGAGGTGTTCCTGCATTCGACCAGCGAAGTCGGCAGCCCCGAGCTGACCCCCAAGGACATCGCCAAACGCGCCCGCGCGCTGGAAAACATGGCCTATGTGGTTTCGGCCAATACCGCCGGCATCAGCGGCGTCGACATCCCGCTGGGTAGTGCCGATGGCATGAGCAAGATCGTCGATGACCAGGGCCGGGTGCTGTCCGCCGCTGGTACCGGCGAGTCGATGGCCGCCTACGCCGATCTGGATATCGCCGGCCTGCGCCGCCGTCGACTGCGCCCGGGCATGGGCAATTTCCTCTCGCGGCTGCCGCAGGCGGCTATCAACGCCGGCCTCGGCAGCACCGCCTTGAAGCCCAACGCGCTGCTGGATGGCGAGGGCTTGAAGATTCCGCAGCGGGCCGATTTCGCCGCGCGCCAGAAAGCCACCCTTGATGCACTGCTGAGCGCTGGAGTACTGGACAATGACTGAAGCCACCACGCTGCCACTGCGTAACCCGCGCACCGGGCTATCCGACGGCGAGCTGCCGATCACCGCCGCCAGCGACGTCGCCGCGCTGGGCACGCAGCTGCGCCAGGCGCAGTTGGCCTGGGCCGAGCGCAGCATCGAGGAACGCTGTGCGCGCCTGGATGCGCTGGCCGATGCGCTGGTCGCGCGTCGTGACGGCTTCCTCGACGCCTTGTTGGCCGATACCGGCCGCTGGCACGAATCGCAGATTGAAGTGGATGGCACCGTTGGCGCGATCCGTCGCTGGGCGCAGCAGGCAGCGGGTTGTCTTGCGGAAAAGCCGGCCCAGCAGGAAGCCATTCCCTTCATCCACAGCCAGCAGACCTGGGTGCCATATGCGGTGGTAGGCGTGATCAGCCCGTGGAACTTCCCGCTGATGCTGACCCTGATCGATGCCGTGCCGGCGCTGGCCGCCGGCTGCAGCATCCTGGCCAAGCCCAGCGAGGTCACCTCGCGCTTCGTGCCGCTGTTGCGTGAAGCCTTGGACGAAGCGGGTCTGGGCGCGGTGTTCAAGCTGGTCACCGGTGCCGGTGCCACCGGCCAGGCGGTGATCGAGGCCAGCGACCAGATCTGTTTCACCGGTTCGGTCGCCACCGGCCGCAAGGTTGGCGAAGCCTGTGCGCGCCGCTTCATTCCGGCCTCGCTGGAGCTGGGCGGCAAGGACCCGGCGCTGGTGCTGTCCGATGCCAACATCGCACATGCCGCACGCGCGCTGGCCTGGGGCAGCTTCGTCAACGGCGGCCAAAGCTGCATGTCGATCGAGCGCGTCTACGTGGAAGCAGCGGTGGCCGATGCTTTCATCGCCGCGCTGGTGAAGGAAGCTTCCGCGTTGGAACTGGCTTGGCCGGACCCCAAGCAGGGCCAGATCGGTCCGGTGATCGCGGCTTCGCAGGTCGAACTGGTGCGCGGCCAACTGGCTGACGCCAAGGCCAAGGGCGCACGCGCGCTGACCGGCGGCGAGTTGATCGACCATGGCGGTATCTGGTGCCCGCCGACGGTGTTGGTCGATGTCACCGACGAAATGGCGGTGGTCGCTGATGAAAGCTTCGCCAGCGTATTACCGGTGATGGTGGTGGCCGATGAAGCCGAAGCCATCGCGCGCGCCAATGCCACCGAGTTCGGTTTGTCGGCAGCGGTGTTCACGCAAAGCCCCGAGCGCGCGCAGCGGGTGGCGCGCCAGCTGCAGGCCGGCGGCATCTCGATCAATGACGCCTGCCTGACCGGCATGGTGCAGACCGCCGAAAAGCAGAGTTTCAAGCTCTCCGGCATGGGCGGCTCGCGCATGGGCACCGCCTCGATCCGACGTTTCGTGCGTGCGCGTGCCTTGCTGATCAACAACGGTACGGCATCGCCATGGTGGTTCCCCGCCGCGTAAGCGGCCTTTTCAGCAGACCAGTACGAACTTGCCCAGGAAGACCCCCATCCCCAACATCCACATTGCCAGCATCGCCGGAATGCTGGCAATGCGCAGCAGCCAACGCGGCCACGGCCGCGCGCTGCGGGTGGTGCGGAACAGCAGCAAGGGCAATAGCAGGCCGGCGATGAAGAACAGCGCCAGGATGAACCAGCCCAACAGCCAGAACTCGGTGGACTTGTTGGACTCCTGCGGGCATTGGGTCATGGCCCAGGCCAGGGAAGGCATTGTGCCGAGCAACGCAGTGGCCAAGGCCCTGCGCTGATTGCGGCTGGCGGATCGCATGAGGCGGCAAACTCCTGTTTGCGGACGCAGGGCTGCATCCTGCCATGTTCACGCCTGCCGCGGTTTCACGGCAGCATTGCGACGACAGCCAGCGGGCGAACGCCCCGGGTGGGCTGCAGTTGGACCCTGAATACATTACTCTCCGGAAAATTCCGTTTGGCCACAGGGGAAGGGAGTCATGGGGAAGGGGTTTCGGCGTTCGCTGTATCTGTTGTTGATTGCAATGATGGGAGCCACGGGGGTGCCGGTGGCTGCACAGACGGTTCCGGTGGAGGCCTTCGCCAAGGCCAGCCCATTCTCCATGCCACGCCTGTCTCCGGATGGCGAATACCTGGCGTTTGCCACCGATTTTGGCGAGGGCAACCATGCGCTGCAGGTACTACGTCTGGCCGACATGCAGCGGACCGCAGTCCTGCGCCTTCCGCGTTTCGAAAGCCCGTATCAGATCGTATGGGTGAGCAACAAGCGGCTGGTGATCGCCAAGGGACGCAAGTACGGCTCATTGGAAAAGCCGCTGCCGATGGGCGAGATCATCGCCAGCGATTTCGACGGCCAGAACCAGCGCTATGTCTACGGCTACGAGCAACAGAATGCCGCTGCCGGCTTGGACCGCGGTTTCGGCTTCATCGAAGGCGTGGCCAAAAGCAATGACGACCGTTTCTACATGCGCCAGCTCAAGCGCAACCCCACCAACTCGATGTTGTACCTGGTGGATGCGGGGCCGCGGCCCAACTTCAAGCTGATTGCCAGCGTCAACGTGCCAAACCTTGAATTCGTTATCGACCATGATGGCGTAGCGCGCTACGCATGGGGGCGCGACGATGACGACAACTACCTGTTGTACGCCTCCGATGATGGTCAGCGCTGGCAGGTGATCCCGCAGCAGAAGGTGGGCGGCATCTGGACACCCTATGCGTTCTCGGCCGACAACCAGCGCGTGTATGGGCGCTTCAGCCGCAATGACGGGCCGACATCACTGGTATCCAGTGCTGCCGACGGTAGTGACCGGGATACCTTGCTCGCAGATGGCTTCAGCAGCGTTGGTCTGTCGCAATGGACGCGTCATCCGGAGGTACCGTTTGCCGCCTCGCCGGTAGCGGGGCGGCCGCAGCTGCAGTATTTCGATCCGGGAAAGCCGGAGGCGGAACTGCACAAGGCCCTGGCTGAGCTGCTACCGGCACAGCACGTGACCTTCGATGACGTGAGCCGTGATGGCCAGACGATCCTGGTGCACCTGGCCAGCGACCGTGACCCCGGCGGCTGGTATATCTTCCGGCGCGCAACCAACAAGCTGGAAAAGGTGCTGTCACCCCGCGATGCAATCGATCCGGCGTTGATGGCCGAGCGCCGACCGGTGCGTTTCAAGGCTGGCGATGGAACAGAGCTGGAGGCAATACTGACCATTCCACGCAACAGCGAGGGCCGTCGATTGCCGACCGTGGTGCTTCCGCATGGTGGTCCGCACGGTGTCAACGATGACTGGTTCTACGACAACGACGCGCAGTTCCTCGCAAATCGGGGTTATCTGGTGGTGCAGGTCAACTATCGTGGCAGTGGTGGGCGTGGACGTGCATTTGAGGAACTTGGCTACCTGCAGTGGGGAACGCGGATCCAGCAGGACGTGCTGGATGGTTTGAACCATGCGGCAACCCTGGGTCTGGCCGATACCTCGCGTGTGTGCAGCTATGGCGCAAGTTTCGGCGCGTACTCGGCGATGATGCTGGCTGCGCGGCAGCCAGAGTTGATCCGCTGTGCTGTGGGGCTGGCTGGTGTCTATGACCTGAAGATGATGTACAAGAAGGGCGACATCAAGGACAAGGCCTATGGTCGGAACTATCTGACGCGCGTGATCGGACGTAACGACGAGGAGTTGATTGCCAATTCTCCGACTACTCTTGCGTCCAGCATCAAGGCACCGGTGTTCCTTGCCCATGGCGAGCGTGATGAACGCACGCCAATCGCCCAGGCGAATGCAATGCGTGCGGCGCTGGTCTCCGCTGGCAAGCCGCCGGAGTGGATGGCGGTGGCGGGGGAAGGCCATGGTTTCTACAACGACGACAACAGCGCGGCGTTCTATCGTGCACTGGAAGCGTTTCTAGACAAGAACATTGGCCAGTGACTGATCTGCTGCTGGTGAATGGGAAGGGCAACGAGATGGTGTGAGGGGGGCAACATCACCTTCGCTCCTGCCGGCTGGGTGTATGGTCAGCGGACCGATCACTCGTCTGGACAGGAGTATGTCCCATGATTCCGCACGCGCATTTCGATCTTTCCGGGAAGGTGGCCATCGTCACCGGTGGCGGCAACGGCATCGGCCGCGCCAGCTCACTGATGCTGGCGTCCTATGGCGCTGCCGTCGCCATCGCCGACCTGAAGTTGGCTGCGGCCGAAAAAGTGGCTGCAGAGATCGTCGCAACTGGCGGCAAGGCCTTGGCTTTGGAGTGCAATGTGCTCAAGGACGAGGACCTGGTGCGGGTAGTGGAGCGTACCGCCAATGAACTGGGTGGTATCCACATCCTGGTCAACAATGCCGGCGGTGGCGGGGCTGGCCGCGAGAGCCCGTACACGATCAGCCTGGAGCAGTTCGAGCGACCGTTCCAGATCAACGTCTTCAGTGCCTGGCGGCTGTCACAGCTATGCGCACCGCATATGCAGAAGGGCGGGTACGGCTCGATCATCAACATGTCGTCGATGAGCTCGATCAACAAGAGTCCGGCGATCAGTGCCTACGCCGCGTCCAAGGCGGCGATCAACCATATGACCGCGAATCTTGCGCATGACTATGGTCCAGCGGGGATCAGGGTCAATGCGGTGGGGCCGGGTGCGGTGCGTACCGATGCGCTGGCCACTGTGCTTACACCGGAGATCGAGGAACGCATGCTCTCGCATACGCCGATCAAGCGCCTGGGTGAGGCCGAGGATATTGCCGGTGCGGTGTTGTATTTCGCCGCGCCGATATCCAACTGGGTCAGCGGCCAGACCTTGTTCGTCAACGGCGGCGGTGTGCAGACGCTGGACTGACACCAGGCCTATTCGGGCAGGGTGGACAGGAACTCGATCACGGCCTGGCGGCGCGCCGGGTCGGAGGTAGCGTTGACCATCTTGCTGCCGGGCACCTGTTTGGTCGGTGATTTGATGAAGGCATCCAGGGTCTGCGCATCCCAGGTGATGCCGCTGGCCTTCATTGCTTCGGAGTAGTTGTAGCCGGGAGCGGTGCCGGCCTTGCGGCCAATCACGCCATGCAGGTTGGGACCGACGCGGTGGCCGAGGTCGGCGCGGGTGTCATGGCAGCCGGCGCAGATGGCGAAGGCACGCTCGAGCTCGCGTCGGTGCGGATCAGCGCTTGCGCTGTGGTTGAAGGCATCGCGTTGGCCGCAGGCGCTGAGCGTCAGGCAGGCAAGTGCGATCATTGGCAGGCGGGGCATTGCGTTCTCGTTGCGATGGCGGCCGTGGTTGTGCGGCGCTGGCAATGATGGCCGGTGCTGGGAGGGGAAAGCAAAGGGGTTGGGTTTTGGGGCAGGGATGCGGTGGTTGAAGAAGCTTGAGCAGGGGCCGAAGCAAGAGCGCCCTCATCCGCCCGTTGGGCACCTTCTCCCGCAGGCGGGAGAAGGGAGATTTCATGCACTTCCGGTTTTGTCGGAAAGCGCTCGAAGCAAAAGCTCGAAGCAAAAGCTCGAAGCAAAAGCTCGAAGCAAAAGCTCGAAGCAAAAGCTCGAAGCAAAAGCTCGAAGCAAAAGCCCCCTCATCCGCCCGTTGGGCACCTTCTCCCGCTCGCGGGAGAAGGGAAGCTTCAGCGCATTGCATGAGCTGTGGCATCTCGGCTCCGGACAGCGTTGGCGGAGTGCGCCGAAGCCAGCAATGCCGGTCCATGCAGAATCGCGCCGAAGCAGCCCCTCTCCCGTTTACGGGAGAGGGGTAGGGGTGAGGGCAGCTTTTGAGCTGTTAGGATTTCAAGCTTCTAGGCCTTCAAGTTCCCAACTTCAAAGCCGCAAGCCTCACTTCTTCGCCGCAAACGTCCTATCCAGGCTCTGCTCGAACCGGTGATACCCGATCCGCTCATACAGTTCCTCGCGGGTCTGCATGGTCTCCACCACATTGCGCTGGTGGCCATCACGGCGGATCGCGGTGTACACGTTCTCCGCGGCCTTGTTCATCGCGCGGAACGCCGACAACGGGTAGATGCACATCGCCACACCCACCGAACCCAGCTCCTCGGTCGAGAACAGCGGCGTCTGCCCGAACTCGGTAAGGTTGGCCAATACCGGCACCTTCACCGCGTCGACAAAGCGCTTGTAGGTCTCAAGGTCATACGAGGCTTCGGCAAAGATGCCATCGGCACCAGCCTCGACGCAGGCCAGCGAACGCTCGATCGCCGCGTCCACGCCTTCCATCTGGATCGCATCGGTACGCGCGATCAGGAAGAAATCGGCATCGGTCTTGGCATCGGCCGCGGCCTTGACCCGGTCCACCATCTCGCCCAGCGACACGATTTCCTTGTTCGGGCGATGGCCGCAGCGTTTGGCGCCGACCTGGTCTTCGATATGGCAGGCCGCCGCACCAGCCTTGATCAGCGACTTCACCGTGCGCGCGATGTTGAACGCGCTAGGGCCGAAGCCGGTATCGATATCCGACAGCAGCGGCAGGTCGCAGACGTCGGTGATGCGGCGGATGTCGGTGAGCACGTCGTCCATGGTGTTGATGCCCAGGTCCGGCAGGCCCAGCGAGCCGGCGGCGACACCGCCACCGGACAGGTAGACCGCACGGAAGCCCGCCCGCTTGGCCAGCAACGCATGGTTGGCGTTGATCGCACCGGGGATCTGCAACGGGCTTTCCTGCTTTAGCGCTTCGCGGAAGCGGGCGCCTGGACTGACAATGCTCATCAAAACTCCTGTGGGTTGATGGCGACGTTTACATCGCCGGATAGTTCGGTCCGCCACCACCCTGCGGGGTCACCCACACGATGTTCTGGGTCGGGTCCTTGATGTCGCAGGTCTTGCAGTGCACGCAGTTCTGCGCGTTGATCTGCAGGCGGGTATCGCTGCCTTCGCCGACGAACTCGTAGACGCCAGCCGGGCAGTAGCGTGCTTCCGGACCGCCATAGGTGGCCAGGTTGACCTTCACCGGCACGCTGGCGTCCTTCAAGGTCAGATGGCTGGGCTGGTCTTCCTCGTGGTTGGTCGAGGACAGGAACACCGAGCTCAGGCGATCAAACGTCAGCACGTTGTCAGGCTTGGGATAGTTGATCTTCGGCTGGCTGGCGGCCGGCTCCAGGCACTCGTGGTCGGCCTTGGTGCGGTGGATGGTCCACGGCGCGTTGCGGATGCCCAGCTTGGGCAGCAGCCACTGTTCGATGCCGGTCATCAACGTGGCCAGGGTGCGGCCCTTCTTGAACCACTGCTTGAAGTTCTTGGCCTGCAGCAGCTCGGTCTTCAACCAGCTGTTCTCGAAGGCTTCCGGGTAGGCGCTCAGCTCGTCGCGCGAGCGGCCTGCGACCAGCGCATCGAACGCGGCCTCGGCGGCCAGCATGCCGGTCTTGATCGCGGCATGACTGCCCTTGATGCGGCTGACGTTGAGGTAGCCGGCCTCGCAGCCGACCAGCGCGCCGCCCGGGAATACGGTCTTGGGCAGAGACAGGATGCCACCGGCGGTGATCGCACGTGCGCCGTAGGCAATGCGCTTGCCGCCTTCCAGGTGCTTGCGGATGGCCGGATGGGTCTTGAAGCGCTGGAACTCCTCGAACGGGCTCAGCCACGGGTTCTTGTAGTCCAGGCCGACCACATAGCCGATCGAGACCTTGCCGCCCTCGGCGTGGTACAGGAAGGCGCCACCGTAGGTGTCGTTGTCCAGCGGCCAGCCGGCGGCATGCACCACCAGGCCCGGCTCATGCTTGGCCGGATCGATCTGCCACAGTTCCTTGATGCCGATGCCGTAGGACTGCGGGTCCTTGCCGGCGTCGAGCTTGAATTTGCTGATCAGCTGGCGGCCGAGGTGGCCGCGCGAGCCTTCGGCGAAGATCGTGTACTTGGCATGCAGTTCCATGCCGCGCTCGTAGTTCGGGCCCGGCGTGCCGTCCTTGTGGATGCCCATGTCGCCGGTGGCCACGCCCATCACCGCGCCGTTTTCGTCGTACAGCACCTCGGCGGCGGCAAAGCCCGGGAAGATCGATACTTCCAGTGCCTCGGCCTGCTGCGCCAGCCAGCGGCTGACTTCGCCCAGGCTGATGATGTAGCTGCCATCGTTGTGGAAGCACTCCGGCAGCAGGGCATGCGGCGTGCTCTTGGCGCCGGTTTCATTCAAGAACAGGAATTCGTCGCGGGTGACGGCCTGCCGCAGCGGCGCACCGCGTTCCTTCCAGTCCGGGAACAGCTCGTTGAGCGCGCGCGGGTCCATCACCGCGCCGGACAGGATGTGCGCGCCGGGCTCGGAGCCTTTCTCCAATACGCACACCGACAATTCCTGGCCCTTCTCGACCGCCAGCTGGCGCAGGCGGATGGCGGTGGCCAGACCGGCAGGGCCGGCGCCGACGATGACGACGTCAAATTCCATCGCTTCGCGCGGCGGCAGGGCGGTGTTGGCTTCAGTGTTCATGCAAGGGCTCTTGGGTAAAGGCCGGCGCGGTTTGGGCGACGACGGTTGCCTGGAACCGCCGCCTCAACGTGAGGCGGCGATGATCTGCGAAGGCGCAGCGTTCCAGATCAGCCCTGCGTTGTCTGCCAGATGGGCGAACACGCGTTCCAGGTGCTTGATGCGGTGCGGCTGGCCCATCACCCACGGATGGATGTTGAGCGCGAGCAGGCGACCCTGTCCGCTGCGCTGCGCTTCCTCCAGCAGGAAATCGCAGGCATCGACCATCTGGTCCGCATACTCGGCCTCGGCATGCAGATTTTCGCCGACGATGAAGCGATCTTCCAATTCCAGTGACAACGGCAGTGCGGTGAGCGGGCCGTTGGCGGTCTGGAAGGGGTAGGGCAGCTCGTCGTTGATCCAGTCGCCAAACCACTGCAAACCGGCCTGTTGCAGCAGTTCCGGGGTGTTCTCGGACTGCGATCTGGCCGGTGACAACCAGCCCTGGATGGGGCCGTCCGAATACGGGGCCAGCGCAGCCAAACTGCGCTGGATGTATTCAGCTTCGCGCGCCGGGTCGAGCCCGCCGTAATGCACGCTGTCCATGTTCCAGCCGTGCGCGACCAGCTCGGCGCTGCGCGCCTTGAGCCGACGCAGCAGGGCTGGGTAGCGCTCGGCCAGTTCGCCGTTGACCGCCGTGCTGGCGCGCAGACCGTACTTTTCCAGTGCATCCAGTACGCGGAACACGCCCACCCGATTGCCGTAGTCGCGCAGCGTGTAATGGCGCAGGTCCGGGTAGGGCATCACCATGGCGCCGTGCGGCTTGAAGCCCTCGCCCTTGGGGTTGAGCGGGAAGTGTTCCAGGCTCAGGTTGATCCACAGCGCCAACGGCTTGTCGTCGGGCCAGCGCACGGCCGGGCGCTCGGCCAGCATCGACCAGCTGTAGCGCGCATGGTCCATGCCATGGCGCAGCTGCGGGTACTCCAGGAAGCTCCGATCCAGGCTCATGCCGCGTCCTCCGCGTTGATCGCCGCCATCGAGGCCAGCGCGTCGTCGTAGTGGTTATCCAGATAATGCTGGGCGATCTCGCGGCCGGTGGCCTTCCACACCTTGTCGTGGCTGCAGATGTAGTCCATCGCGTCGTGGAAAGCGGCCAGGCGGTGCGGATGGCTGACCTGGTAGGCATGCAGCGGCACGCACATCACGGTGCCGGAGTGCTCGCCTTCCGCATATAGGCGGTCGAAGGCGTCCTTGATCATCTGCCCGTAGCGGCGCGGCTCGATCTTGTTGGTGACGTAGACGATGGTGTCGTTGAGCTCCAGCGAGTACGGCACCGACACGAAGCGCTTGCCGGAGCGGGTCTTCACCGGCGTTGGCTGGTCGTCGTGGAACAGATCGCAGGTGTACAGGCCACCGGCCTCGGCGAACAGGTCGATGGTGGCGTCGGAATGCGACAGCGCCGGGGCCAGGTAGCCATCGCAATGCTGGCCGGTGTGCTCGGCGATCAGCGCCATCGAATGCGCGATCATCTCCCGCTCCTGCGCCTCGTCCATGCCGTAGGTGTAGCGGGTGTTGTAGATGCCGTGGCTGAAGAATTCCCAGTTACGCTCGGCCGCCATCTGGATCACTTCCGGATGGTGCTTGAGCATGGCCGTGGACAGCGACACCGAGCCGCGCAGGCCGTACTGGTCCATCACCCGCATCATCCGCTGGTGACCGACGCGGTTGCCGTAGTCGCGCGTGCCATAGCCCTGGATGTCCGGCAACGGACGCGGCCACGGTTTGCGCTGCGGGTTGGCCGGCGGCGCGTACTCGTAGAACTCGATGTTGGGCGCGATCCACAGCGCCACGCGGGCACCGCCCGGCCATTCGATCTTCGGACGGCTGTCGTAGGGCCAGTAGTCGAACAGGCCCGGGTCGGACTTGGTCGTGGCGTTCATGCGCGCAGGGCCTGCAGCTGTGCGGCCACATGCTCGACCGACTCCACGTCGCCGTACTTGAGCATGATGTCGCTGAGGTTGGCGAAGTGCGGGATCTCGTGTTTGTCGGCCACGCATTCTTCAGGAACGATGCTGCGGTAGCCGCGCGACAGGCTGTCGATCACGCAGGCGCGGATGCAGCCCGAGGTCGAACCGCCGGTGATGATCAGGGTGTCGATCTTGTGGAAGGTCAGCAGCGACCACAGGTTGGTTTCGAAGAACGGGCTGGCCATGCGCTTGTGCATGACGATGTCGCCCGGCTGCACGTCGGCGCGGGGGTCGAACTGGGCACGCTCGGAGCCGTGCTTGATGTTCTGCAGCGAGTCCGGCGTGTTGGTGCGGGTGCCCCAGGTGCCGGCGTCTTCGCCGGATTCCAGATAGGCCACATACGTCCACACCACCGGCAGGCCGAGCGCGCGCACCTGCGTCGACAGCGCGTTGATGTGCTCGATCTGGCGCGGGTCGGTCTCATACGCAGTCTTGAACGCGTCCATGTCGGTATAGGCGCGCTGCACATCGATGTTGACGATGGCCGGGCGCGCGCCGAAACCAAACTTGGCGCGGTTCGGGTTGGCCTTGACCTGCTCCCAGTACTGGCGGGCGGTGAGGGTGGACGTTTCCATCACGGGCATGGGCTCTCTCCGTTGCAGTTGTGGGGATCAGGCGGCCGAAGCGCGCGCGCGTTCGTCGCGCACCAGCATTGCGGCCAGCAGGGCCAGCACGATCAGCGCGCAGATCAGGCTGAAGGCGACGTGGTAGCTCTTGGTGATGTCGAAGATCTTGGCCGTCACCCAGATGCCCAGACCGGCGGTGGTCGCATCGAGCAGGGTGATGGTGCCGAGGATCTTGCCGGCCGAACTCAAGCCGAAGGCGTTGACCGCGAGCAGCTGGATCATCGTGTACAGGCCACCCCAGCCCAGGCCGAACAAGGCCAGCGAATACCAGATCAGGTCGGCGCGCATCGTTGCCAGGATCAGCGCACCCGCAGCCATGATGCCCAGGTTGAGCAGGAATACGCGCTTGGCCGGCAATACGTCGGCGAGGAAGCCGAAGATGAATTTGCCGACCATCGCCAGGCCGAACATCAGGCCCAGGCCATTGCCAGCGGTGGCCGGTTCAAAGCCCAGATCACGCATGTGCAGGAACAGGTTGGAGGCCACGGCCATGATCGAGAAGAAGGTCGTCATTGCCACGAAGGCCAGTACCCAGAAGGTGCGGGTACGCATTGCCTGTTGGTAGCTCAGGTCCGGCAGCGAGGCGGCGGCTGGCTTGCCTGCTGCCGCCTTGGCGGCCAGGGTGTCAGCGCCCCACGGTTGGATGCCGCCCGGGCGCGGGCTGCGCACGAACAGGAAGGCGATGACCAGGAAGGCCAGCGGAATCGCGGCTTCCCACAGCAGCGCAGCACGCCAGTCCATGCTCTGCATCAAGTGCACGCCGAGCTTGGGGAACACCATGCCGCCGAGGCTGGTGCCGACCAGGGCGATGCCGATCGCGGTGCCGCGATGGGTGGCAAACCATTGCGAGACGAAGATCACCGCGACGTTCAAGCCGGCGGCGACCAGCACCGCGGCAAAGCCGACGTGGATCCAGTACAGATGGGCCAACGAATGGATGTGCGCATAAGCCGCATACAGCGCCGCCAGCAGCGCGATACCCGCCAGCACCAGTTTGCGCGGACCGACCTTGTCGATCAGCGCGCCGAGGAACGGTGCCATCCAGCCGGCCAGCACCAGGGTGATCAGGTCGCGCAGCTTGAGCTCGCTGCGGGTCCAACCGAAGTCCTTGAGCAGGGATTCGTCAAAGGCGGTCAGGCCGGTCACGGTCAAGCCGTTGGAGACCAGCAACACCAACATTCCCACTACCGCCATCAACCACGGGTAATAACGCTTCATCAAAGCACCTCAATCGTTTGGGTTACGGCAGGTAGATACGCCGGTGGGGGATTTCCGCCTCCGGCGTTGACCGGGGACGAATGGCATGCCTACACTTTGTCCGGACAAAGTGTGCCACAGTCTTTTACCTCGGAGGAAGCCATGCAAACCGTGATCGTCCTGTTCAACCTCAAAGCCGGCGTCAGCCGTGAGGAATACGAGGCCTGGGCACGTGCCAGCGATCTGCCGGTGGTCAATGCGCTGCCGTCGGTGGAGAAGTTCGAGGTACTCAAGGCCAGCGGTCTGTTGATTGGTGAAGGCAGCTCCCCGTACGAGTACATCGAGCTGATGCGGGTACCGGACATGGCTGCGTTCGGCGCCGACCTCGCCGATCCAGCCGTTCAAGCCGGTGCAGCGCAGTTCCAGCAATACGCTGACAATCCGTTGTTCATCCTCACCAGCGCGCTGTAAGCGCACAAGGAACATAGGTCATGGCTCGTTTCCCCGAATTGCAGGGCAAGGTCGCACTTATCACCGGCGCTGGTCGCCGCGCCGGACTGGGCGAGGGCATTGCCCGCCGTCTGCTGCAGGAAGGCTGCAAGGTGGTGCTGACCGATATCGGCCAGGTGCGTGGCGCCGAAATGCCGGTTACTGCGGTCGGTACCGACGAGGAGTTGGCGCAGGTCGCCGCCGATCTGGCCGCCAGCAGCGGCGGCGAATGCGTGGCGATGGCCCTGGACGTGCTGGAAGAGGCGCAGGTGGAGGCGGTGGTCAAGGCCACGGTCGAACGCTTCGGCCGCCTCGACATCCTGGTCAACAACGCCGGCATCGGCTATCTGATGAAGTCGCTGGTCGACATCGAGGCCAAGGAATGGGACGCGGTGCTGGGCGTGAACCTGCGCGGCGCCTTCCTGACCATCAAGCATGCCGGCCGGCAGATGATCGCCCAAGGCGGCGGCCGCATCGTCAACATCGCCTCGCAGGCGGCCAAGTCGGCCTTCCCGCATGCGGCGGCTTATTGCTCGTCCAAGCATGGACTGGTTGGTTTGACGCGGGTTGCCGCGCTGGAGTTGGGAGCGCATGGGATCAACGTCAATGCGGTGTGCCCGAACCACGTGACCACGGGTCTTGGCGCGTGGCAGAACGAATATTTCGCCGAGAAGCAGGGCAAGAGCGTGGAGCAGTACCTGGCCGACATGCGCGCGCGCATTCCGGCAGGTCGCCCTGGCCTGGCCTCGGACACCGCGGCGGCAACGGCCTTCCTGTGCTCGGACGATGCGGTCTACATCACCGGTGAGGCGATCAACGTCTCCGGTGGTGAGGAAAACCACTGAGGCCTTGCCGATCCAGCATTGGATGGTCATTCCCGCTTACACGGGAATGAAGCGAAAGACAAAGCAACAACGCAGTCCCCACCACGCACCCCATAAACGTACCGAGATTGCCATGTCCAAACCCGTCTACCAGTGGCCCAACAACGCACGCCTGGCCTTGTCGGTGGTCGTCAACGTCGAAGAGCTGTCCGAGTACAACGTCGGCCAGGGTGACAAGATCACCGAGCCGGTGGACGAGCTGCACGTGAGCTTGTCCAAGCCGGTGCGCAACTACGGCAACGAATCCAACTACCGCTACGGCATCAACGAAGGCCATGCGCGCGTATCCGCGCTGCTGGACAGGTACAACGTCACCAGCACCTACACCGCTGCTGCCGTATCGCTGGAGCGCGCCCCGGAAATCGCCGACTACCTGCGTGGCAGCCGCCATGAGGTGTGCTCGCACGGCCACCGCTGGATCCATCAGTTCCGCTTCAACGAAGAACAGGAACGTCAGTTCATCCGCGATGCCGCCGACAGCATCGAAAAGACCACCGGCGTGCGTCCGCTCGGCTGGCTGTCGCGCTACCTGCATACCGCGTCCACCCGTCGCCTGCTGCAGGAAGAGGGCTTCCTGTACCACATGGACGACTACTCGGCCGATGCGCCGTTCTGGGGCGATGTCGATGGCAGCGCCACGCCGATGATCGTGGTGCCGTACCAGCTCGATACCAACGACATGAAGATGTGGGTGGCCCCGTCCTATCTGCCCAAGGACTGGCTGGACTACGCCATCGACAGCTTCGACACGCTGTACGCCGAAGGCGAGCACAGCCCCAAGGTGATGTCGCTGGGCCTGCATCTGCGCATCATCGGCCGCCCGGGTCGCATCGGCGCGTTCGAGAAGTTCCTGCAATACGTCGCGCAGAAGCCGGGCACCTGGTATGCCACCCGCCGGCAGATCGCCGAGCACTTCGCCAGCCAGGTGGGTGCAGCATGAGCGCTGCACTGAGCATGCCGCGCCGCTGCCTGCTGTTCGTGCCGGGCTCGCGCCCGGAGCGTTACGCCAAGGCCGTGGCCACCGGCGCCGATCAGGTCTGCATCGATCTGGAAGACGCGGTTGCGCCGGGTGATAAGGAAAGCGCGCGTTCCTCGCTGTTCGCCTTCCTCGCCGAACTTCCGCAGACCCGCAGCGAGATCGGTCTGCGCATCAACCCGTTGTCCACCGAACTGGGCCAGGCAGATCTGCAGGCGCTGGCCGCTTCCGGCCTGACGCCGGCTTTCGTGATGCTGCCCAAGGTTGAAACCGTGGCCGAACTGCAGCAGGCCGATGCCGCGCTGGCAGCCATCGATACCGTCTTCATCGCCCAGATCGAAACCCCGAAGGGACTGCTGGATGCCCGCGCGCTGGCCACTGCCATCCCGCGCCTGCAGGCGCTGATGTTTGGTGGCTTCGATTACATCGTTGCATTGCGTGGCCGCGCCAGCTGGGAGAGCTTCTTCCATCCGCGCGTGCAGCTGGCAACGATTGCCGCCGAGGCCGGCGTCGGCTGCATGGACGTGCCCTACCTCGACATCAAGGATGAAGCCGGCCTGGTCCATGAAACCGAGCGCGTGATCGACCTCGGCTTCACCGCCAAGGCCGCCATCCACCCGGCGCAGGTCGACCCCATCCAGAACGCCTATCTACCTACCGCCGCCGAGTACGACCGCGCCCAGCGCGTGGTTGCCGCGCTGGCGGCCAGCGGCGGCGAGGCCATCCAGCTCGACGGCAAGCTGGTCGATCGCCCCATCGAAATCGCAGCCGAGCGTGCCATCGCGCTCGGTGCGCTCGGCGTGCGCGCCGGCTGAGCACACCGCTTCATTGAACGCCTGATCACCCCCCTCTTTGACCAAGCTGCGCCCAGCGCCAGCCCAACCCGCACCAAAAGGACATTGTCATGGTTCAGAACGTCAAGCCGATCTCCGAAAACCGCTTCCGCGAAACCTTCGGCCGTTACTACGAAGAGTTCAATGTCGGCGACATCTACGAGCACCGCCCCGGCCGCTCCATCACCGAAACCGACAACACCTGGTTCACCCTGCTGACGATGAACACCCATCCGATGCACTTCGACAAGGAGTACGCCAAGGCCTCGGAGTTCGGCAAGGTGATCGTCTGCTCGCCGTTCACGGTGGCCTTGATGGTTGGCATGAGCGTCACCGATGTCAGCCAGAAGGCCGTGGCCAATCTTGGTTGGAGCGAGATCAAGATGACCCACCCGTTGTTTGTCGGTGACACCCTGGTTGCCGAATCGGAAGTGCTGGAAAAGCGCGAATCCAAGTCGCGCCCGGGTGCCGGCATCGTTACCTGCCGCACCGATGGCTTCAACCAGGACGGCAAGCTGGTCTGCACCTTCAACCGCACCATGCTGATCGCCAAGCGCGGCCATTCGGTGGAAGACAAGGTCAACTACTGAGGGCGCAATGATGAGCACCGAACCGGAACAACTGTGGGGCCCTGACGAAGAGCAGGCATTGCTCGATTCGATCGACCACTGGGTCGAGAAGTCGGTCGCGCCTATCGCGCAGGAATACGACCAGGAAGACAAATACCCGCATCACCTGGTCGAGGAGATGAAGGACCTCGGCCTGTTCGGTGCCACCATCTCACCTGAGTACGGCGGCCTTGGCTTGCCGGCGCGCATCTACGCCAAGATCGTGATCAAGGTGTCGTCGGTATGGATGGCACCGACCGGCATCTTCAACTCGCACCTGATCATGGCCGCGGCCATCGAGCGTTGTGGCACTGAAGCGCAGAAACAGAAGTACCTGCCGCGCATGGCGACTGGCGAGCTGCGCGGTGCGCTGGGCCTGACCGAGCCCAACGCCGGCACCGACCTGCAGGCGATCCGCAGCGTTGCCAAGCGCGAGGGTGACCACTACGTCATCAACGGCGCCAAGACCTGGATCACCAATTCCATGTATGGCGACATGGTGTTGCTGCTGGTCAAGACCGACCCGGAGGCGCAGCCGCGCCACAAGGGCATGACCATGTTCATCGCCGAGAAGGGCGAGGGCTTCATCGTCGCCAAAAAGCTGAAGAAGTCCGGCTACCGCGCCATCGACACCTGCGAGCTGGTGTTCCAGGACTACAAGGTGTCGGCCGACTGCATGTTGGGTGGGGTTGAAGGCCAGGGCTTCCAGCATGCGGTGGGTGGCCTGGAGCTGGGCCGCATCAACGTGGCCGCGCGTGGTTGCGGCATTGCCGAAGGTGCGCTGCGGCTGTCGGTGCGTTATGCGCAGGAGCGCATGACTTTTGGCAAGCCGATCGCCGAGCACCAGGCCATCCAGCTCAAGCTGGGTGAGATGGCGGCCAAGGTGGAGGCCTCCAAGCTGCTGATCGAGAGTGCCGCCAACGCTTACGACAAGGGTGAGCGCTGTGACATGGAAGCGGGCATGGCCAAGTACTTCGCTACCGAGACGGGTGCCTACTGTGCGCAGGAAGGCATGCGGATTTTTGGTGGCTACAGCTATTCGGTGGAGTACGACATCGAGCGTTTCCATCGCGACGCCATGTTGATGTGCATCGGTGAAGGCACCAACGAAATGCAGCGCATCATCATCGCCAAGCAGCTGGTGGCCAGGAACAAGATCTAACGTTCAAAGTCCCTCTCCCACCGGGAGAGGGGTTGGGGTGAGGGTAAGGGCGAGACCTGCTGGTGCTGGTGACGTCAACCCTCATCCGCCCCTTCGGGGCACCTTCTCCCGAAGGGAGAAGGGGAGGCGGCATCCCTTCACCGCGGTCCTCAACCGCCGCGGTGCTTTTTACAAACCAGAGGCCACACATGAAAGACCTTCCCCTGCAGGGACTGCGCATCCTTGCCGTCGAACAATACGGTGCCGGCCCCTATGGTTCGATGCACCTGGCCGACCTCGGCGCCGAAGTCATCAAGATCGAATCCCCGCCGGGCGGCGATGTATCGCGCGCCACCGGCCCGTACTTCCTGGGCGAAGGCGACAGCCTGTTCTTCCAGACCTTCAACCTCAACAAGCGCTCGCTGCGGCTGGACCTGAAGGCCGCCGAAGGCCGCGAGGTGTTCGAGAAGCTGGTCGCCAGCGCCGATGCCGTGCTCAACAACCTGCGCGGTGACCAGCCCGGCAAACTCGGCCTGGACTACGCCACGCTCAGCAAGCTCAACCCGAAGATCGTCTGCGCCCATCTTTCCGCCTATGGTCGCGACAACGAGCGCGCCGCATGGCCGGGCTACGACTACCTGATGCAGGCCGAAGCCGGCTTCATGGCGCTCACCGGCGAGCCGGATGCACCGCCGGCACGCTTCGGCCTGTCCATGGTCGACTTCATGACCGGCACCACGATGTCGATGGGCCTGCTCGCCGCCATCATCGGCGCCATGCGTACCGGCCAGGGCCGCGATGTCGATGTCAGCCTGTTCGACGTGGCCCTGCACCAGCTCAGCTACCCGGCCACCTGGTATCTCAACCAAGGCCACCGCACCGAGCGCCTGTCGCGCAGTGCACACCCGTCCACCGTGCCGTGCCAGGTCTACCGCACCGCCGATGGCTGGGTGATGGTGATGTGCATGCTGGAGAAGTTCTGGCAGACCTTCGTCGAAGGCATTGGCAACCCGGCCTGGGCCGCCGAGCCGCGCTTTGCCAACTTCGCATCGCGCCGCGATGTGCGTGAGGAGCTGACCGTGCTGGTCGATGCCATCCTCAGCACCCAGCCGAGCGCGCACTGGACCCAGCTGTTCGCAGGTCGCATTCCGATCGCGCCGGTGCTGGACATCGCACAGGCGCTCGACAATCCCTATGTGCGCGACGTCGACATGTTGCAGGACGTGGAACATGCGCGGGGCACGCAACGTCTGCTGCGCAACCCGATCAAGCTCGACGGCCAGCGGCTGAGTGGTAGCGCCTGCCCTCCGCTCAACGCCGATGCGGACGCCTTGCTGCGCGAGCTGGGCTACAACGATGCAGACCGCGCGCGCCTGTTGGGCGCGTGAGGCAACGGAGTCGATGATGAAACTCGAAGGTGTACGCGTACTCGATCTGTCGCTGTTCCTGCCGGGGCCACACCTGACCATGGTGATGGCCGACCACGGCGCTGACGTGATCAAGATCGAACCGCCCAGCGGCGAACCGGTACGCGAGGTCGGCCTGAAGCAGGCCGGTGCCAGCACCTGGTTCCGCAACACCCATCGCGGCAAGCGCTGCATCGTGCTGGATCTGAAAAGCGCTGATGGCAAAGCCGCATTCGCCAGGTTGGTCGAGTGGGCCGATGTGGTGGTGGAAGCGTTCCGGCCCGGCGTCGCCAAGCGCCTTGGTATCGACTACGCCAGCTGCAAGGCGATCAATCCCCAGCTGGTGTACTGCTCGATCAGCGCCTTCGGCCAGACCGGCCCCAAGGTCAACCGCCCCGCCCACGATCTGGCGATGCAGGCCGATACCGGCGTGGTCAGTTTGAATCGCGCACCAGATGGCACGCCGGCGATGCCGCATATGCCGGTGGCCGACATGGCGGGCTCGTTGATGGCGCTCAACGGCATCCTGATGGCCTTGTTCCGCCGCGAGCGCACGGGCGAGGGCGACTACATCGATCTGTCGATGCAGGACGCGCTGATGGCCTGGTTGCCGAACGTGCTGGGCCCGCCGTTCGCACTCGGCCGCGATCCGGTGATCAAGGAAGAGCGTAGCTGGGGCGGCAATGCGCTGTACAGGCTCTACCGCTGCGCCGACGACCGCTGGATCGCACTCGGCGGTGCCGAGCACAAGTTCGCAGAGAACCTGTTGAACGCGCTCGGCCGCGCCGACCTGATCCACCTCTGCCACCTGCCACCGGGCAGTGGCCAGGACCCGGTCAAGGAATTCCTGGCCGAAACCTTTTTCCGCCGCACCCTGGTGGAATGGACGCTGTTCCTGCACGACATCGACGTGTGCTGGGCGCCAGTCAAAACGCTGACCGAAGCCTTCAATGATCCGCACACGCGTGCGCGCGAAATGGTCTGGACCGATGCACAGGGCGGTACCCACCTGGGCATACCGATCAAGTTCGCCAACGAGCCGGGGCGTATCAATCCACAGCTGGACGAAGTCGGCCAATCCACCGCAGCAGTACTGGCCGAACTAGGCCTCTAGCAAAACATCAGGACCTGCTCCCTCCCTTGCGCAAAGCGCAGGGGAGGGTTGGGGAGGGGTGCTTTTGATTCAAGCACCACCCTAAAAAACTCAGGCGTCGCTACCAATATCGCTGGTCTCATCAGTCACGCTGGCCGCATGGCGGCGGCGCTGCGCGATCTGCCGCGACTTGGCCTCGATGGCCTCGTTGTCGCGCTTGTTCTTGCGGTACAGCGCATAGCCAATCAGGCCCAGGCCAACCGCTGCAACGGCCACAGTAGCTGTCGGGTTGCGCTTGGCGACGCGGGTGACGGCACGGCCGCCGGTCTTCATCGCACCAATGGCGGCGCCGGTCTTGAGCCATTCGGCGGCGCTGGAACCACCGTGCTTGATGTTGCCACCGGCGCTGTTGACCAGTTCCAGTGCACGCTCCAGTGCCGGGCCGGTGATATCGCTGAACTTGCTCATGTGGGGACTCCATGTAGATGAGGGCCAGACCCTCATTCTTACCAGAGGGCCGTGTAGGGGATGTTAGCCGGGAAGTGTTGGGCGTGGTTGTGGAAGGCTGAAGCTGAAGTAACGGCAACGGCAACGGCAACGGCAACGGCAAGCGGCAAGCGGCAAGCGGCAAGCGGCAAAAGCTACCCCTCCCCAACCCTCCCCTTGCCTGCGGCAAAGGGAGGGGGCGGTTCTTGGCAATCTGTCAGAGCAGCGCAGCCGCTTTGCCCCCTCCCTTGTGCGAAGCACAGGGGAGGGTTGGGGAGGGGTGCTCTTGCTCTCGCTTCCGCCTTTGCCCCAAAACCCAAGCAACCCCAATCAAGTCCCCCGCGGCTTCGCCCTATGCGTCGCCGTAGCGCTCCACGGATCATCCGGCCACGGATGCCGTGGATAGCGCCCCTTCATTTCTTTCTTAACTTCGGCATAAGTGTTCTGCCAGAAATTGCGCAGGTCACCGGTTACCTGCAAGGGCTTTCCACCCGGCGACAGCAGGTGCAACAGCAAGGGCACGCGCCCATCGGCAATACGCGGCGTATCAGCCAGGCCAAACAGTTCCTGCAGCTTCACCGCCAGCACCGGCGGACGCGGACTGACGCCGTCATCATCCAGCGCGTACTCGATGCGTCGCTCCATCCCCGAAGGCACGCTGATACGCGTTGGCGCATGACGATCCACCAGCTGCCGCTTGCTCCAGTCGATGCCGGACTTCAGTGCTTCGCCGAGCTCTTCCTCGGACAAGGCTTCCAGGCGCGTCTTGCCCGTGAAGGCCGGCAACAGCCAATCGTCCAACGTCTCCAACAGCGCCGCATCGGATAAGTCGGGCAGTTCGAGCTCCGGCATCCAGCGTCGCAGGCCCATCACCCGCCAGCGCAGCTGCTGCAGGTTATCGGTCCACGGCAATGCCTCCAGGCCCAATTCGCGTACCGCATCGGTAAGTGCACGTGCGGCACGTGCCGGGTCCACCTGGCCGGCCGGGCGGCTGTCCAGGACGATGCGCTCGAAGCTGGATTCGCGACGTGCTTCCAATGCACGCTTGGCGCTGTTCCAGCGCACCACGTCCTGGGTCTTGAAGCGGCTTGGGAAATCGCGGCGCAGGCGTTGTTCGTCCACCGGTGCCGCGCGCAGGATCAAGGCATCGCGCGGGTCATGGCGCAGCTCGCTGATCACCAGCCAGGGTTCGCCGCGCAGGTCGCTGTTGTCGAATTGGCGTGCGCTGCGGCCATTGGCCAGCTGGTAGCGCTGCGGGTCGTTCGGGTGCTGGGTGGCGATGCGATCGGGGAAGGCGTGGGCGAGCAGGTCGCCGAGTTCATGCGCTTCGATATCGGCTGGCGGCGTGGCATCGCAGCGCAGGCGACGGCGCCATTGTTTGGCGGCCGCATCAATCGCAGCCAAGCCACCGCGGTTGGCGTCGTAAGGCGCGCGGCCGTTGCGGAACGCCGCCAATGCACGCCAACGCGCGGGCAGCGCATCGCCGCCCTGACGCAGCGGATCGCGTGCCTCCAACAGTGCTGCAAGGTCTGCCGCCAGGGCTTGCTCGCGCGGATTGCCTGCAGACAGCAGCATTGCCGCCATGCGTGGGTGCGTGCCCATCGCCAGCATGCGCTTGCCCAGCGCGGTGATGGTGTTGTCTTCGCTCAAGCCGCCCAGGCGCTGCAGCAGTTCACGCGCGGCCGACAGCGCACCGCTGGGCGGTGGATCGACGAAGCGCAGATCGTCACTGCCCCATGCCGCCAATTCCAGCGCCAGCCCGGCCAGTTCCACCTGCGCCATCTCCGGGCGCCGCTGTGGCTCCAGCCGCTGTGATTGCGGCCACAGCCGCCAGGCCCAACCGGCGGCCACGCGGCCAGCGCGGCCGGCGCGCTGATCGGCCGAGGCCTGCGAGATGCTCACCGCATCCAAGCGCGAGAAGCCGCTGTTGGGGTCGTAGCGCGGCTCGCGTGCCAAGCCGGCATCGATCACCACCCGCACCCCGGGCAGGGTGACCGATGATTCGGCGACGTTGGTGGCCAGCACCACGCGGCGGCGGCCGTCGGGATCGGGCTGCAGCACGCGGGTTTGTTGTTCGATTGGCAGTTCGCCGTGGAGGGGAAGCACCTCATACCCTTCTCCCGCCGGGAGAAGGTGGCGCGCAGCGCCGGATGAGGGTGCGGGCGAAGCCTCATGCAAGTGGGCCGTGCGGGTGGCTGCGCCACTTACCCTCTCCCCAACCCCTCCCCCGGAGGGGGAGGGGCTCAAAGCGGCTTGCACGCGTGCAATCTCCCGCTGCCCCGGCAGAAACACCAGTACATCGCCGGGATGCTCGGCGACCGCCTGTTCCACTGCGCGGCGGGTCTGTGCTTCCAGGGTTTCGTCGCGTCGCGGCGGGAAGTGGCTGACCTCCACCGGGTAGCTGCGGCCTTCGCTGGACAGGCGCGGCGCATCCAGGAACTGCGCCAGCCGCTCACCGTCCAGGGTGGCCGACATCACCACGATGCGCAGGTCATCGCGCAGCTGCGATTGCACGTCCAGCGCCAAGGCCAGGCCGAGATCGGCGGACAGGTGGCGTTCGTGGAATTCATCGAACAACAAGGCACTCACGCCCTCCAGCAGCGGGTCGTCCTGCAGCATGCGCGTGAGGATGCCTTCGGTGACCACTTCGACGCGGGTACGCGCCGACACCTTGTTTTCGAAGCGGATGCGGTAACCGACGGTTTCGCCGACCGGTTCGCCCAGTTGCTTGGCCATGAACGTGGCGGCACTGCGCGCGGCCACCCGGCGCGGTTCCAGCATGATGATCTTGCCGCCCTGCAGCCACGGCGCATCCAGCAGCGCCAGCGGCACCTGGGTGGTTTTGCCGGCGCCGGGCGGCGCTTCCAGCACCAGCCGCGTATGCGTGGCCAGCTGTTGGAGGATGTCGGGGAGCAGGGGCGTGATGGGGAATACAGTTGCCATCGGTGCATTGTAGAAGCCACACGCGACAAGCGCCGTTCGAAGTCGGTAGCCAGGGAAAGCGCAGCGCAGCCGGGGCTTTGCGCGCCGCCTCCGAGCATTCCGCAAACGGCCCCGGGTGTGCTGCGTTTACCCGGGCTACGGGGCTCTGTTCAAGCTGTACAGGGCTTGCCTGCGGCCAAACCTCTACAATTCTCCCTTTCCGCCTCACCACACCAAGCTCAATGCAACTGATCGACATCGGCGCCAACCTCACCCACGAATCCTTTGATCGCGACCTGGACGCGGTGCTGGAGCGCGCCAGGGCCGCTGGCGTGGTGCAGATGGTGATCACCGGTGCCAGCCGCGAGCACTCGCCGATGGCTTTGGCGCTGGCGCAGCGTCACCCTGGTTTCCTGTACGCCACCGCGGGCGTGCATCCGCACCACGCCAGTGAGTACACCGACGAATGCGATGCGGAAATGCGTGCACTGCACGCACACCCGGAAGTAGTAGCAGTGGGCGAATGTGGCCTGGATTTCAATCGCGACTTTTCGCCGCGCCCGGCCCAGCGCAAGGCCTTCGAACGCCAGCTGCAGATCGCCAGCGAGAACGGCAAGCCGCTGTTCCTGCACCAGCGCGATGCGCACGATGACTTCATCGCGATGATGAAGAATTTCGACGGCAAGCTCGGCCCGGCGGTGGTGCATTGTTTCACCGCCGAGCGCCGCGAATTGTTCGATTACCTGGACCGCGATTGGTATATCGGCATCACCGGCTGGCTATGCGATGAGCGCCGTGGCGCGCACCTGCGTGAGCTGGTCAAGCACATCCCGGCCGAGCGCCTGATGATCGAGACCGACGCGCCGTACCTGTTGCCGCGCACGATGCGGCCGCTGCCCAAGGACCGCCGCAACGAGCCGGCGTTCCTGTCGCATATCGTCGAGGAACTGGCCCGCGACCGCGGCGAAGACGTGGCAGTGACCGCTGCCAACGCTACCGCCGCCACCCGCGCCTTCTTTCGCCTGCCGCCGGTCTGACGGCAGGCACAAGCCTCAAACAGCGCGCTGGGCCTCGTAGGCCTGCAGGTGGCAATACGCCGCCTGCAACAGCGGCGCCGATTGCCCAGCGGCAAGTGCACGGCCCAGCATGTCGCCGACGATATGTGCGGCTTCCACACGCTGCCCGGCTTCCAGATCGCGCAGCATCGATGCCTTGATCGGCGAGCCTGGCTTGGTGATGGCGCCCAGTGCGATTTCCTGAGCTTTGGCGGGGATCGGCTGCCCGGCCTGCGCGGCGACCGCAAGGCATTCGGCGTACAGGGCATGCATGAAGGCGGTGCCGTGATCGCTGGCAACGATGCTGCCGACATCGGCGCGCATCAGGCAGGTTCCGGCGGCCAGCGCGGTCAGGAAGGTGTACTTGATCCATTGCTCCTGGGCGATATCGGCCGAAGCGACATGGTCGATGCCGGCTTGTTCGCAGGCCTTGGCAAGTACGCTGACGCGGGCGCTGTCGGTGTCGCCATCACGTTCGCCGAAGGTCAGCTTGGCCGGCTTGTCCAGGTGCAGCACGGCGCCATCGTCGGCCTTGGTCGCACTGATGAAGCACAGCCCGCCGAGCACGCGCTCGCGCCCGAAGCGCGCGTCCAGTGCGGTGTAGTGACCAAGGCCGTTGAGGATGGGCAGCACGGTGGTGTGGGCGCCTACTGCCGGTGCGATGGCCTCGATCGAGCTGTCCAGGTCATAGGCCTTGCAGCTGAGGATGACCAGATCGAAGGGCTGTTCCTTCGCCAGTTGTGGCAGGGTATCGGCAGTGACGTGGGCGACGGGGAATGCCGCATCGCCGAGCGGGCTGCGGATTACCAGTCCATCGCGCTCCAGCTGCGCAGCGCGGTTGGGCCGCACCAGAAAGGTGACATCAATACCGGTCTGGGCCAGGCGTCCACCAAAGTAACCACCGGTTCCACCGGCACCGAGAATCAGGATGCGCATCAGCTTGGATATCCATCAACGAAGGGGAGTGAAGACATCATAGGTGTTCGGGAGTGTTGTAGGAGCGGCGTAAGCCGCGAAGCTGGTGCCAACGCCGGTGGCAGTGAAATGGAGAGAACAGAGGCTGTGGAGAATGCGATTGCGAAGACCCAGCGGTGCTGATGGTTCATCAGCTTCGCGGCTTACGCCGCTCCCACAAGAACGAAAAAAAAGCAAAAAAAAGGCGCCTTTCGGCGCCTTTTCTCAGCTACGCAGGCCTACGCCACGTCGCAGCAGCCACAACGCCAGGGTGGTGAGCGCAGCAACAAAGCCCAGCATCAAGGCATACGACACCCACAGCGGCACGTCGCTGCTGCCCAGCAAGCCGTAGCGGAACGCATTGACCATGTAGAAGATCGGATTGGCGTGGGTCATCGCCTGTGCCCAACCCGGCAACAGGGTCACCGAGTAGAACACGCCGCCCAGGTAGGTCAGCGGGGTCAGGATGAAGGTCGGTACGATTGCCACGTCATCGAACTTCTTGGCGTAGACGGCATTGATGAAGCCGGCCAGCGAGAAGATCGTTGCGCCCAGCAAAACCGTGCTCAGCGTCACCAGCGGATGCGGGATACGCACCGGTGTGAAGAACATGGCGATGATCAGCACGATCACACCGACCATCAGGCCGCGCAACACCGCGCCGGCCACATAGCCGCCGAGGATCACCCAATTCGGCATCGGGCTGACCAGCAGTTCCTCGATATGACGGCCGAACTTGGCGCCGAAGAACGAAGAACTGATGTTGCCGTAGCTGTTCTGGATCACGCTCATCATCACCAGGCCCGGGACGATGAACTGCATGTAGCTGTAGCCGCCCATCTGCCCGATCTTGGAGCCGATCAGGCCGCCGAAGATCAGGAAGTACAGGGTCATGGTGATCGCCGGCGGCACCAGGGTCTGGCCCCAGATGCGAAGGATGCGGTTGACCTCGCGACGAACGATGGTGCCCAGCGCCACCCAGTTGCGGCTGCTGTCGGTCACGGAAACGGGGGTACTCATGCTGCGCTGTTCTCCAGGTTGCCGGTGAGGCGCACGAACAGCTCCTCCAGGCGGTTGCTCTTGGTACGCATCGAACGCACGCGGATGCCGGCGGCGTTCAAGGCGTCGAAAATACGGTTCAGGTCCATCGCGCGCGGCATGTCCAGGTCCAGCGTGTGCGCGTTGCTGGCGGTCAGCACGGCGCCTTCGATCTGCGGCAGCTGTGCAGGCAGCTCACCGTCGATGTCGAACAGGAAGCCTTCCACATCGAGCTTGGCCAGCAGGTCACGCATCGGGCCCTGCTCGACGATCTGGCCGTGGTTGATGATGGCCAGGTTGCGGCACAGCTGCTCGGCCTCTTCCAGGTAGTGCGTGGTGAGGATGATGGTGGTGCCGGCGGCGTTGATTTCCTGCAGCGTCTTCCACATGTCACGGCGGATCTCGATATCCACACCAGCGGTGGGTTCGTCGAGGATCAGCAGGCGCGGCCGGGTCATCATCGCGCGGGCAATCATCAGCCGGCGCTTCATGCCGCCGGACAAAGTGCGGCTCATCATCTGCGCCTTGTTCCACAGGTGCGCGCGCTTGAGCTCTTCCTCGGCGCGGACCTCGGCCTCGGCACGCGGAATCCCGTAGAAGCCGGCGTAGTTCACCAGGATGTCGAAGGGCTTCTCGAACAGGTTGAAGTTGATCTCCTGCGGCACCAGCCCGATCAACCGCATGGTCGCGCTGCGCTCGGCCACCAGGTCGGTGCCGAACACCTGTACCTGGCCTTCGCTCAGGTTTACCAGCGAAGAAACAATGCCGATCAGGGTCGACTTGCCGGCGCCGTTGGGGCCGAGCAGGGCGAAAAAGTCGCCTGGGGCGACTTCCAGCGAGACCCCTTTCAGGGCCTGGACGCCGTTGTCATAGGTCTTGCGCAGGTCGGTGATGCGCAGCGCAGCTGTGCTGGTGTGGGTACGGGAGTCCAATCTCGGGCCTTCGCGCCGGGTACAGGCGTCGGATAAGTGCAGGCGGCTATTATAGGAGGCCCCGTGGTCCATACCCGGTTACACACTGTTCCCCTCCTGTGCCAATCCAATTCCCCCTCAAGCTGGTCGGCCGCCACATGCTGGCACCCAGCATCGGCCACTACCAGTTCGTCCGTGACGACGGTCAGCCGCTGGACTTCCAGCCCGGTCAGTTCATTCAGGTCCATTTCGACTACGCCGACGGCACTGCCACCAAGCGCAGCTACTCGCTGGCTACCATCCACGATCACGCGCTGGGCCCGGGCGATGCGGTGGAAATCGCGGTCAGTTTCGTCCCCGGCGGCGCCGCCACGGCCCTGTTCGAGGGCATGGAACTGGGCGATCACGTCAGCGGCAGCGGCCCGTTCGGCCGCTTCTGCCTGCAGCCGGGTGATCGCAATGCCCGCTATGTGCTGATCGCCACCGGCACCGGTGTGACCCCGTACCGTTCGATGCTGCCGCAGCTGCAGGCGGCGATGCGCGAGCGCGGTGTGGAAGTGGTGCTGTTGCAGGGCGCGCGCACACCGGAAGAACTGCTGTACAGCGACGACTTCTACGCCTTCGCCGCCGCCAACCCGGGCTTCCGCTACATGCCCTGTCTGTCGCGCGAACTGCCGGAAAACCCGCACGCCGATGTCCGCAAGGGCTATGTGCAGCAGCAGCTGGCCGAGATCGCGCCGGACCCGGCCCGCGATATCGCCTACCTGTGCGGCAACCCGGACATGGTCGACACCTGTGTTGAAGCGCTGAAGCAAGCCGGTCTGCCGATGCCGCAGATCCGCCGCGAGAAATACGTCAGCAGCAAGTGATGGTTGGCGACTGCAGCGCAGTCGCCCCTGCTGATGAGTCGGCCTGTCTGGCCTGGGTTTGTTTGGATATGGATAAAGGCGCGACGCTTCCGTTCGCGCCTTTATTCGTTGTGGGCGCGGCTTTGCCGGAATGGCCCGGGCAGGGAGGCGCGGTTGTAATGCGGGTTTTCATCTGTAAAGGCTGCTTGACAGGCTGGCTGGGCCGGCTGCAGGATGTGTCAAGCGTGCTTTACAGGAGGTTGGACATGCATCACTGCAGGTGTTTTATCTCTTCCACGACGAGGGGTTCCATCACCCGTCGGCTTGTCATCGTCACCTCCGGCCCGCAGATGACGCTGCCAAGGGCTGGGCGATGAGCCGCACGCATTGGACCATCGGTATGCTGCTTGCGGCTGCGATTTCCGCAGCCCTGGCTTCCGCCGTGTTGCTGTGGCAGCCGATGGGCGCCCAGCCGAAGTTTGCCGGCATCCTGTTTGGTATCGCCCTGGGCCTGGCAATCGCGGCACTGCTGCGCCGGCTGATGCCCGATGGCTGCGATGCCGCTCCGGCCAAGCTGCGCAAGCGCTATACCCGCGAGGTGATGCTGGCCATGGCCGGCTATGTGGTGCTGCTGGTGTTGTCGATCCTGCTGCTGAAGCGGGTCGAGGACGGCCTGCTGCGTGCCTTGATCGCACTGCTGCCGGTGCCGCCGATGATGCTGGTGCTGCGTGCGATGATCCGCTACATCCGCGATGCCGACGAGTTGCAGCAGCGCATCGAGCTGGAAGCGGTGAGTTTTGCCACGGCATTCATTTCGCTGGTGTACCTGACAGGGGGCTTTCTGCAGTCAGCCAAGGTCATCGATGTGCCGTCCAACGTGGCGATGATCTGGGTGTTTCCCTTGGTATGCCTGTCCTACGGGCTGGCCAAGGCCGTGGTCGCACGGCGCTACCACTGAGTCGGGGCGATGGACAACCGATTGCGCGAGCTGCGCGAAGCCAGAGGCTGGTCACAAGGAGAGTTGGCCGAGAGGCTCGAAGTCTCCCGGCAGACCATCAATGCGCTGGAGACCGGCAAATACGACCCCAGCCTGCCGCTGGCATTCCGCATTGCCCGCCTGTATGAAAGCCGTATCGAAGAAATTTTCTTTCCTGATGTCACATAGCTGCCGCGCCCGCGTCTGGATGCAGGTAGATCCGTTTTCTTCTTCAACTGTGAGGGGCTGTTCCGATGATGTCCCGTAAGACCCAAACCATTCTCGCCTTGGCTGTGATCGGCGGCATCGTCGGTTACCGCTTGGCGCGAACCGATGCGCCAGCGCCAGCGCCTGCTGCAGCCAGTGCCCCTGTTGCCACTGCGGTGACCGGCAAGCCGCAGAAGCTGGGTAGTTTGAACTTCCAACCCTGCAGCCTCAGTTCGGCCGGCAGCCGCGACAGCCTGGAAGCGCAATGCGCCACGCTGGAGGTGCCCGAAGACCGGGCAAACCCACAGGGCCGCAAGATCGCGCTGAACATCGCCTGGGTCGCACCGGAAAAGGAAAGCGATCTGCAGCCAGACCCGGTGTTCTTCCTGGCCGGTGGCCCTGGCCAGGCGGCGGTTGCCACCTATCCGCAGGTGGACGCCGCATTTGCCGAGGTGCGCAAGCACCGCAACGTGATTCTGGTCGACCAGCGTGGGACCGGCGAATCCAATCTGCTGGCCTGCGATACACCGGATGATGCGGATTTCAGTACGGCGTCGATGCAGACCGCCGCACAGAACTGCGCCACCCAGCTGTCGCAGAAGGCGGATCTGCGCTTCTACACCACCACCGAGGCCGTGGCGGATCTGGATGCGGTGCGCCAGGCCATCGGTGCGGCGCAGATCAATCTGGTCGGTGTCAGCTACGGTACCCGCGTGGCGCAGCAGTACGCCATGCGCCATCCGCAGGCCACCCGCAGCATCGTGCTCGACTCGGTGGTGCCCAACAGTCTGCAGCTCGGCAATATCTTCGCGCGAAATCTGGACGACGCGCTGGCGCTGCAGTTCGCCCAGTGCACCAAGACCGCGTCGTGCAAGGACAAGCTCGGTGATCCACGTGCCGAGCTGGATACGCTGCTGGCCAAATTGCGTGCGCAGCCGCAGACGGTGCAGTACCGCGATGCCAGCACTGGCGAACAGCAGGAAGGCGAGTTGCGTGCGGAGACCGTGGCCGGGCTGGTCCGCATGTATGCCTACATGCCGGCTGCCGGTGCACTGCTGCCCAAGCTGATCCATGAAGCCAATGGCGGCCGCTACGACAACCTGATGGCGCTGACGCAGATGCTGCAGGGCGAGATGAAGGACGCCATGGCGATGGGCATGCAGCTGTCAGTGGTCTGCAGCGAAGACAACGAAGGCATGGTTGCGCAGAGCGGCGACGAGGGCACCGTGCTTGGCAACCAGATGGCGCAGGGCATGGCGGCGATGTGCGCCAGCTGGCCCAAGGGCAGCGCCCCGGCCGACTTCCACAAGCCGCTGAGCGGCAAGGTGCCAACGCTGGTGCTGGAAGGCGAGTTCGATCCGGTCACGCCGCCGCGCTATGGCGAAGAGGTGGTCAAGCACCTGGATAACGCGCGCCTGTTCGTGCTGCGTGGCCAGGGCCACAACGTGATCGGTGCCGGCTGCATGCCCAAGCTGTTCGCGCAGTTCATTGAAAAGGCCGATCCGAAGGCGCTGGACGGTGCCTGCCTGGAAAAACTCAACTACGTGCCGCCGTTCACCAGCTTCAATGGCTGGGATCCGTGACATCACCGCATCTCTGAGGAATACGTTTCCATGATCGTTGCAGAACGACTCCGTAAAACCTTCCCCGGCAGGGGCAAGGACAAGACGCCGGTGATCGCCGTGGATGACGTGGGCTTCACCGCCCACGACGGCCAGATCACCGGCCTGCTCGGCCCCAACGGCGCCGGCAAGACCACCACGCTGCGCATGCTGTACACGCTGATGACGCCTGAAAGCGGCCGCGTGCTGGTCGATGGCATCGATGCCGCCGTCGACCCCAACGCAGTGCGTCGCAGCCTTGGCGTGTTGCCTGACGCGCGCGGCGTCTACAAGCGCCTGACCGCCCGCGAGAACATCGATTACTTCGGCGAACTGCATGGCATGAGCTCGGCCGCCATCGTCGAACGCACCGCGCGCCTGGCCAAGGCGCTGCAGATGGAGGACTTCCTCGATCGCGCCACCGAAGGTTTCAGCCAGGGTCAGCGCACCAAGACCGCGATCGCCCGCGCGCTGATCCACGACCCACGCAACGTGATCCTCGACGAGCCGACCAATGGCCTGGACGTGATGACCACCCGCGGCCTGCGTGGCTTCCTCAAGGAGCTGCGTGAGGAAGGCCGCTGCGTGATCTTTTCCAGCCACATCATGCAGGAGGTCGCCGCGCTGTGTGACCGCATCGTGATCGTCGCGCAGGGCAGGGTGGTTGCCCAGGGCACGCCGGATGAGCTGCGCCAGCAGGCCGATGAGACCAACCTGGAAGACGCGTTCGTGAAACTGATCGGCAGCGAGGAGGGCCTGCACGCATGAGCCAGACTGGATATTTCCGCGCCATCTTCACGGTGATGCGCAAGGAGCTGCGCGACTTCGCCCGCGACCGCCGCACCTTCCTGCTGACCTTGCTGACCGCGCCACTGCTGTACCCGCTGTTGTTCCTGGGCATGAACAAGCTCACCAACCTGCGTGCCGAGACACAGTTGGAAAAGGACTTGAGCATCCCGGTGGTGGGTATCGCCCGCGCCCCGAACCTGGTGGCCTTCCTGGCCAGCCGCGGTATCAATGCCACCGAGGCACCTGCTGACTACGAAGCGCTGATCCGCAGCCAGCGTGAAGACCTGGCCTTGGTGATCGACGAAAACTTCGCCGCCGACTGGCAGGCCGGCAAGCCAGCCAAGGTGGAGATTGTCGCTGATACCACGCGCCGTACCGGCGACGTGCAGATCGCGCGGGTACGCAGCGTGCTGACTGCCTATGGGCAATCGGTGGGTGCCTTGCGACTGTTGGCACGTGGCGTCAATCCGGCGGTGGCTGCCCCGGTCAATGTCGGTACCCGTGACCTGGCGACGGCCGAGGCCAAGCGCGGCATCTTCCTGTCGGTGGTGTTGCCGCTGGTGCTGATGTTGTTTGCTTTCATCGGCGGCTCGCATCTGGCGATGGATACCACTGCCGGTGAGCGCGAGCGGCAGTCGCTGGAGCCCTTGCTGGCCACCCCGGCTGCACGCGGTGCGCTGGTCAGCGGCAAGATGCTGGCAGCGGTGTTGCTGGGCCTGGCATCGATGCTGCTGATCCTGATCTCGTTCAAGGTCAGCGCCAGCATCGGCGGTGGCGCGGCGCGCTCGCTGGACGTGAGCTTCGCGGCGATGGGCAAGCTGCTGGTGATCCTGCTGCCGTTGGTGCTGATCGGCACCGCCCTGCTGACTTGCCTGTCGGCCAGCTCCAAGAGCATGAAGGAAGCGCAGAGCCACATGGTCTGGCTGATGTTGCTGCCGATGCTGCCGGGCTATGCACTGATGGCCTACCCGCTGAAGGACACCCAGCTGTGGCAGTACGCAGTGCCGTTCCTGTCGCAGAACCAGATGCTGGTGAAGGTGACCCGCGGCGAGATGCCATCGGCCACACAGTGGGCAGTGTACCTGGCCGCCTCGGTGCTGCTGGCGGTGCTGCTGTGGGCGGTAGCCGTGTGGCGTTACCGCCAGGAACGCCTGGCAATCTCCGGCTGATCCGCTGTAGTGCCGAGCCACGCTCGGCATGGGGCTCTACCGGTAAAGCTTCTGCCGAGCATGGCTCGGCACTACCAAAACAACAGAGGCCCGGATCGCTCCGGGCCTTTGCTTTTGCCTCACCTGTAGTGCCGAGTCATGCTCGGCTGGGCTCTACGGCAAGGCTTCTGCCGAGCATGGCTCGGCACGACAAAAAACAAAACCGCTTACTTGTTCGGCGCAAACGCCAGGGTGCGACGGGTGGTGGTCGGGCTGCTGATCGGCTCGAACTTCCAACGTTTCACGGCGTTCAAGGCCTCGCGGTCGAAGGTGCGTGCCGGGGTGGCGCGCAGCACGCGGGCGTCGGTGACCGAGCCGTCGGTGCCGATGCTCAGCTCCACCAGCACTTCGCCGGAGGTGCCCGAACGCAGCGCGTCGGCCGGGTAGCGCGGGGCCGGGGTGCTGACCGCACGCAGGGTCGGCGCGGCGGCCGGCTTGGGTGCAGCGGCCTGCTGGGCCGCGGCCTGGGCAGCGCTGCGCTGTTCGGCTTCGCGGCGGCTAGCGGCCTGGCGTTCGGCTTCCTGGCGCTCGCTGTCCTTGCGTGCGGCTTCCTGCTTCGCCGCCAACTGCTGGGCGGCCGTGGCTTCGGCTGCCTGCTGCTGGGCCATGCGCTGCTGCTCGACCTGCTGCTTGGCGCGGGTTTCAGCGTCCTTCCTGGCCTTATCGGCTTCTTCGACGGTACGGCGTTCGGCAACCTGCATGCTGCCGGTCACGCCCTGCTTCAGGCGCGGCAGCGCCGGTGCGGTCGGGTCCACTTTTTCAACCAGTGCAATCAAGCGCTGGGTTTCGGTGAAATCCTCGCGACTCAGGGCCTGCTCGGCGGCAATCAGGGTGTAGGGCTGCAGATCGGTCAGCGCGCTCTTGATCGAGGCGTCGTTGGGCAGCTTGTCGCGCAGGGCCAGGTAATACTCCATGGCGTTCTCGCCGGCCGGTGCATACATACGGTTGTCGCGCAGTGCGGCGCTGGCCAGATCGCGCAGCTGCTGGGTGTCCATGGCCTGCACCTTTTCAGCGACTGCCGGTGCAGCTGCTGCGGGCGTGGCCGGTGCGGCTGCCGGCGCGGCGGTTTCATCCTTGCCGGAACAGGCGACCAGCGTGGTCAGCAGAACAGCGGGCGCCAACAGACGCAGCTTGCCTTTACTCATGACGTACGACATCAAACATCCCCTTGAATCGACGAACGTGGACTGCGTATGCCGTGACGGCGTGTGGTGGCGGCATTTCCCGATGCCGTACCCATCTGCAGTGAAGCGCGAATCTAGCATCGCCGGCAAGCCATGCGGCGGTCGAACATGACGTTGAAATGAAAAAGTGATGGGCGTCACAAGAAGTGACGCCCATCCCTGCAGTTGCTCAATGAGCGTTGGCGGCAGGTTTGGCGTGGCCGTTGGACATCAGCTTGTCGGTCCAGGCGATGCCAATGGCCGACAGGATGAACACGCAGTGGATGATGGTCTGCCACATCACGCCGTCGCTGGTGAACTTGGTGCACAGGTCGCCGGAGGCGATCAGGTCCTTGGTGCACAGCGGCAGGCCGACCTGGCTGGCCTCGATGAAGGTCTTGAGCAGGTGGATGGAGGAAATGCCGATGATCGCCATCGCCAGTTTCACCTTCAGCACCGAGGCGTTGACGTGGCTCAGCCACTCCGGCTGGTCCGGGTGGCCCTGCAGGCGCAGGCGCGAGACGAAGGTCTCGTAGCCACCGACGATCACCATCACCAGCAGGTTGGAGATCATCACCACGTCGATCAGGCCCAGCACGATCAGCATGATCTGCTGTTCATTCCAGCTGGTGGCATGGGAGATCAGGTGCCACAACTCCTTGCCGAACAGGAATACGTAAACGCACTGCGCAATGATCAGGCCCAGATACAGCGGCAGCTGCAGCCAGCGCGAGGCGAAGATCAGGGAGGAGAGCGGGCTCAGCGGTTTGTATTCAGACATTGGGAAGGATGGTGCGTTGCGGAAACCGGGGAGGTTACCGGTCGCCCGGAGGGCTGCCAAGCGGCTACCGTAGAGGCCCCTGAGGATGGTTCTGCCGAGGCGTATTCATGATCGACCTTTATTACTGGCCAACACCCAACGGCCACAAGATCACCTTGTTCTTGGAGGAGGCGGGGCTCGAATACCGCGTGCACCCGGTCAACATCGGCAAGGGCGACCAGTTCCTGCCTGAATTCCTGGCCATTTCGCCAAACAACAAGATGCCAGCGATTGTCGACCACGCCCCGGCGGATGGGGGTGCGCCACTGAGCGTGTTCGAGTCCGGCGCCATCCTGCTGTACCTGGCCGAGAAGACCGGCCGCTTCATCCCCGCCGACCTGCGTGGCCGCGCCGCCACCCTGGAGTGGCTGTTCTGGCAGATGGGTGGGCTGGGCCCGATGAGCGGGCAGATGGGCCATTTCAATGTTTACGCGCCCGAGCGCATCCCCTACGCCATCGAGCGCTATGACAGCGAGGTGCGGCGCCTGCACCGGGTGATGGACAAGCGCCTGTCCGAGGCTGCTTATCTGGGCGGGGCCGACTACGGCATTGCCGATATGGCCAGCTACCCGTGGATCGGCGCCTACGCCAAGTTGCCGGTGGATTTCGATGCCTTCCCGCACCTGCGCCGTTGGCACCAGGCCATTGCCGCGCGCCCAGCCACGCAGCGCGCCTATGCGGTCGGCCCGACGGTCAATCCGCAGGCCGGGCAGCCGCTCAGTGACGAGGAGAAGCGCCTGCTGTTTGGCAAGCGCGACTGACTGACGGCAGGGGCAGTACGAACGGGGCTCGGCTAGGATGGTGCGATCCGTGCTGTTCCTGACAGGTAAACCATGCGTCCCTTGTTTCTAGCCCTTGCCATGATCCTAGCCACCCCCGCTGTCCACGCTGAAAAGCTCACCCTCGAAGCCATCACCGGCAATGCGCCGCTGTCGGGCCCCACGTTGATGAAGCCCAAGGTGGCCCCGGATGGTTCGCGGGTTACCTTCCTGCGCGGCAAGGACAGCGACGTCAAGCAGCTGGACCTGTGGGAATACGACATCGCCAGCGGCCAGACCCGGCTGCTGGTGGACTCCAAGGTGGTGCTGCCTGGCACCGAAACCCTGAGCGATGCTGAAAAGGCACGCCGCGAGCGTCAGCGCATCGCCGCCTTCAGCGGCATCGTCGACTACCAGTGGTCGCCGGATGCCAAAACCCTGCTGTTCCCGCTGGGTGGCGAGCTCTACCTGTACGACCTGGGCAAGCAGGGCCACGCTGCGGTGCGCAAGCTCACCAACGGCGAAGGCTTCAGCACCGATGCCAAGCTCTCGCCCAAGGGCGGCTTCGTCAGCTTCGTGCGCGAGCGCAACCTGTGGGTGATCGACCTGGCCAGCGGCAGGCAGCTGCAGCTGACCCGCGACGGCAGCGCCACCATCGGCAACGGTGTGGCCGAGTTCGTCGCCGACGAGGAAATGGACCGCCACACCGGTTACTGGTGGGCGCCGGACGACTCGGCCATTGCCTTCGCCCGCATCGACGAATCGCCGGTGCCGGTGCAGAAGCGCTACGAGATGTATGCCGACCGCGTGGAGATGATCGAGCAGCGCTATCCGGCCGCCGGCGACCACAACGTGCTGGTCACCCTGGGCGTGATCGCGCCGCGCGCTGATGCCGCGGCCAAGTGGGTGGATCTGGGCAAGCAGCAGGATATCTACCTGACCCGCGTCAACTGGCGCGACGGCCAGCACCTTTCCTTCCAGCGGCAGAGCCGCGACCAGCACACCTTGGAGCTGATCGAAGCCAACCTGGCCGATGGCAAGCAACAGGTGCTGGTCACCGAGACCGGCAAGACCTGGGTGCCGCTGCACAACAGCCTGAAGTTCCTCAAGGATGGCCGCTTCCTGTGGTCGTCCGAGCGCAGCGGTTTCCAGCACCTGTACGTGGCCAACGGCGACGGCAGCAACATGACCGCGCTGACCTCCGGCAACTGGCCGGTGGACGAACTGCTGGCTGTCGATGAAGAAGCAGGCACCGTCTACTTCCGCGCCGGTATCGACTCCGCCTTGCGCAGCGAAATCTATTCGGTGCCGTTGGCCGGGGGTACGCCGACCAAACTGTCGAAGACTGCGGGCATGCATAGTGCGGCATTCGCCAGGAACGCCAGCGTCTATGTGGACAGCTGGTCCAACAGCACCACGCCGCCGCAGATCGAGTTGTTCCGGGCCAATGGCGAAAAGATCGCCACCCTGCTGGACAACAACCTGGCCGACGCCAAGCACCCCTATGCGAAATACCGCGATGCGCAGCGCCCGGTCGAATACGGCACGCTGACCGCTGCCGACGGCAAGACCCCGTTGAACTACAGCGTGATCAAGCCGGAAGGCTTCGACCCGGCCAAGAAGTATCCGGTTGCTGTCTATGTCTACGGTGGCCCGGCCTCGCAGACCGTCACCGACAGCTGGCCGGGTCGTGGCGATCACCTGTTCAACCAGTACCTGGCCCAGCGCGGCTATGTGGTGTTCTCGCTGGACAACCGTGGCACGCCGCGTCGCGGCCGTGACTTCGGCGGCGCGCTGTACGGCGTGCAGGGCACCGTGGAAGTGGCCGACCAGCTCAAGGGCGTGGAATGGCTGAAGTCGCAGCCGTGGGTGGATGGCAGCCGCATCGGCGTGCAGGGCTGGTCCAACGGCGGTTACATGACCTTGATGCTGCTGGCCAAGGCTTCCAACCAGTACGCCTGCGGCGTGGCTGGCGCACCGGTCACCGATTGGGGCCTGTACGACACCCATTACACCGAGCGCTACATGAATCTGCCGGCCGCCAATGTCGATGGCTACCGCGAGGCACGCGTGCTCACCCATATCGCCGGGCTGACCTCGCCGCTGCTGCTGATCCACGGCATGGCCGACGACAACGTGCTGTTCTCCAATTCGACGGCCCTGATGAGCGCGCTGCAGAAGCGTGGCCAGCCGTTCGAACTGATGACCTACCCGGGCGCCAAACATGGGTTGTCGGGTGCGGATGCGTTGCACCGTTACCGGATGGCCGAGAACTTCCTTGGCCGTTGCTTGAAGCCCTGAGGCGTTTTGCTGTTTTGATGTGAGGGCTGCAGGTCAAAGCCAGAAGCACCCCTCCCCAACCCTCCCCTTCGCTGCGCGAAAGGGAGGGGCTGTTCGCGGCGATTTGCCAGATCGTCGCGCAGCCGCTTGTCTCCCTCCCTTTCGCGTAGCGAAGGGGAGGGCCGGGGAGGGGTGAGCTTTGCTCCCGCAGTTGCCGCCCCCAACTTCCTACCCTTGCCGCACCGGCAGCCACTGCGTACGGTCAGCCCATCACTTACGGAGCTGTCCATGAAGCCTCTCGTCCTCGCCATCGCGCTCGCCCTTGCCGCCCCGCTGCCGCTCACCGCAAGCGCCGTCGCACCGGGAACGACCAAGACCACGCCCGCCGCCCCGGCCTGGGTTGCGCGCAGCAACGAGCTGGCGCAGATCCTGCTGCAGGCGCAGGCACCATTCCAGCCGGAGCTGACCAGCTTCTTCGGCGTGCCCGGCTATGACGACAAGGTCGTCGATCTGGGCCCGGACAACACCGGGCGCTACCGCGCCGCCATGAACAAGGCACGCGAGCAGCTGCGCGAGAAGCTGCAGGTCGAGCGCGATCCCAATCTGCGCCAGGATCTGCAGATCATGATCGGCGCCGCCGAACGCAACATCGAAAGCAGCACCCTCAACGAACAGCACCTGATGCCGTGGGTGGATGTGCCGCAGACCGTGTTCGGCGGCATCAACGGACTGTTGTCCGACCAAGTGCCTGAGGCACGCCGAGCCAAGGCACTGGACCGCCTCAATGCCTACCTCGGCAAGGCACCGGGCACGCAGCCACTGGCTACCCTGGCGCGCCAGCGCTACGAGGAAAAGAGCGGCACGCCCAATCTGTTGCAGCCGACGAAGATTGAAGTGGATCAGGCGCTGGCCAACGTTGACACCTATATCGCCGGTATCGGCAAGCTGTTCGCCAAGTACAAGATCGACGGCGCCGATGCCTCGCTGGCCGAACTGTCCACGCAGATGAAGGATTACATCGCCTGGACCAGCAAGGAGGTGCTGCCGAAGGCACGTACCGACAACCGCCTGCCGGCCGAGCTGTATGCCTTCCAGCTCAAGGAAGTTGGCGTGGACATCGACCCGGCCCTGCTGATGCAGCGTGCCCAGCTCGAATACATGGAAACCCGCGCGATGATGCGCCAGCTGGCCCCGCTGGTGGTGCAGGCCAAGGGCTTGAAGGTTGCCGACAACACCGACTACGTGGCGGTGATCCGCGCGCTGAAGCAGGACAAGATCAGCAACGACCAGCTCGAGTCGCATTACCGTGGCGTCATCGATGCCATCGATCCGATCATCCACAAGCAGGGCATCGTCGACGTGCCGCAGCGGCCGTTGCAGATGCGCCTGGGCAGTGAGGCTGAAAGCGCTGCCTCGCCTGCACCGCATTACCTGCCCGCGCCGCTGGTCGGCAACACCGGCCAGCAGGGCACCTTCGTGCTGCCGCTGGGTAACCCCGCCTCCGGAGAGAAGGCGCAGTACGACGACTTCAACTTCGGTTCGGCGGCGTGGACGTTGAGCGCGCACGAAGGCCGCCCCGGCCACGACCTGCAGTTCGCGGCGATGGTCGAGCGTGGCATCTCGCTGGCGCGCACCATGTTCGCTTTCAACTCGGTCAACGTTGAAGGCTGGGCGCTGTACGCCGAGGCGGAGATGGTGCCGTTCGAGCCGCTGGATGGGCAGATGATCGCGCTGCAGTTCCGCCTGCTGCGTGCCGCCCGCGCCATGCTTGATCCCGCCCTCAATCTTGGCCAGACCGACCGTGAGCGCGCCCGCAAGGTGCTGGTGGATGGCGTGGGCCTGTCCGAGGCGATGACCACCCAGGAGCTGGACCGTTATACCGTTCGGTCACCCGGCCAGGCCTGCAGCTACTTCTACGGCTACACCCGCATCATGGAGCTGCGCATGCAGACCGAGCTGGCCTTGGGCGACAAATTCGACCGCCTGGCATTCAACAACTTCCTGCTCGACCAGGGCCTGTTGCCGCCGGATCAGCTGGCGGCTGCGGTCAACGAAGTCTTCGTGCCGGCCCAGCGCCGCAAGTAAGTAAAAAGGGCGCCGCAAGGCGCCCTTTTCATGAGGCCGGCATGTTGCGCCTGCATTTGTAGGAGCGGCGTCAGACGCGAAGCCGCAACATCATCAGATGACATGGATACCAACGACTTCAGCACCATCAGCTTCGCGGCTGACGCCGCTCCTACAAAGCACAATGCCAGCCCAGGCCGCTTCATTCCTTGTCGTTTGAAGGCTTCACCGTCGTACTGTCAGTGGCATCGGCCTCGAACAGATGCATCAGATCGGCGCGGGCATCGCGTGAGGTCTGCATCACCGCCACCTCATCGTCGTAAACCAGATGCTGTGCCTTGAGCAGTGCTTCATCGTGTTCGCGGAAACGCTGTACGTGGTCGCGCGCGATGTTTTCCGGGAAGCCGAGCGCGGTCAGTACCCGCTCGCTGGCTTCCAGACTTGAACCAAATACCTCACGGAATGGCTCGGCCGACATATCCAGCAGTTTCCAGGCGTGCTGGCGGTTGCGCGCCCGCGCCAGCACGGTGGCCTTGGGATACATGCGCCGCACCAGCCGCACCGCGCGCAGGTTGGTCTCCGGATCGTCCATCGCCATCACGAACACGCGGATGTGCTCGGCACCGGCCGCACGCAGCAGGTCCGGGCGGGTAGGGTCGCCGTAGTACAGCTGGTTGCCGAAACGACGCAGGTCCTTGACCGTGTCCGGGTCGGCCTCCAGTGCCACGAATGGAATACGCTGTGCGGTGAGCAGGCGGCCGACGATCTGGCCGAAGCGGCCCATGCCGGCAATCAGCACCTGCGGCCGGTGTGCACCGGCATCTTTGAGCTTTTCATCCGGCTCAGGTTGCGCCGGACGCGGTGGCGGCTTGAGTTGCAACAGCCGTTGCAGGGCGAGCAGCAGCAAGGGCGTTATCGCCATCGACAGGCCCACAATCGCAACCAGCCGATCATGATTGATGCGCCCGAGCAGATGTGCGCGCTCAGCCTCGTTGAACACCACGAAGGCAAACTCGCCACCCAGCCATAGCACGCTGCCCAGCATCAAGGCGCTGCGCAGCGACATGCGTGCGGCCAGGCCCAGCGCGATCAGGATGGAGAACTTCACCGCCAGCAGGATGGCTACGCCCAGCGCAATGAACTCCGGTTCGGTAGCGACCCGCTTCAGGTCGATGCCCATGCCCACCGCGATGAAGAACAGGCCAAGCAGCAGGCCCTTGAAGGGCTCGATCTGCGATTCGATTTCGTGGCGGAACTCCGAGTCGGCCAGCAGTACACCAGCCACGAAGGCGCCCAGGCTGGCGCTGAGGCCGGCCCCGGCCATCAACCAGGCAGTGCCCAGCACCACCAACAATGCGGTAGCGGTGAATACTTCCGGCATGCGGGTACGCGCGACGATATTGAACAGGTGGCGCAGTATCGGCCTGCCAAGCACGATCACCAGCATCAGCGCGCCCAGTGCGATGGAGGCATCCTGCCAGCTCAAGGTCTCGTTCTTCACCCCGCCCAACAGCGGAATGGCGGCAAGCAGGGGAATGGCAATCAAATCCTGGAACAGCAGGATGGCAAAGCCAAGCCGGCCATAGTCGGTGTTGAGCGCTTTGTGCTCGGACAGCAACTGCAGTCCAACCGCGGTGGAAGACAAGGCCAGTGCGGTACCCACCACCAGCGCGCTCTTCCAGGAGAAGTGATTCAGCAGCAACAAGCCACCCAGCACCAGCGCACTGAGCAGCACCTGCACGCTGCCGGCACCGAACACCGTGCGACGCATCACCATCAGCCGCGACGGCGACAGCTCCAGCCCAATCACGAACAACAGCATCACCACGCCGATCTCGGCGGCATTGAGGATGCGGTCGGCGTCCTGCACGAAGCCCAGCACGTGCGGCCCCAGTACCACGCCAGCGGCCAGGTAGCCCAGTACCGCGCCCAGCCCGAAGCGCTTGAATACCGGCACGGCGATGACCGCCGCCAGCAGCAGTACCAAGGCGAGTTCGAGACCGGTGCCGTGCATCTTGCTGTGCTCCTGGGTGAAACCATGGGTGATGGGCGCCATTATGCGGACTGCACCGTCAACGAAAACGAACGGCGGCCAACCAGCGCCGAAGATTTCACGCCTCCGTGCTTGACCCGTGCGGCTTGCGGGACCAGACTCGCCCCGCTGGCGGCGCGTCCGCGCAGCACTTTCCCGGAGTCCAACTCATGCCCAGCGACAGTAGAAGTCGACCTTGTTCGACGCCAGCATTGGCAGCAGCCTGAGTAGGCTGGTTCGCCCGTGCTGGCGTTGCAATGGCAACCCGCAACAGGCGAATCACAATGAACCAGAAGAAGCTTCTGCGGCCAGTGGTGGATGCAGGCACCCTGAGCGCCCCACTTGCCGATTACAACACTGCCGATGCGGTGGAGTTCCTCAACACCTTGAGCCTGCCACGCGCCGCTGAGCTGCTGGCGGCGCTGCCGTTGCCGCGTGCGGTCAAGCTGCTGGAGGCCCCCGAGTTGCAATACGCCGGGGAGCTGGTGGCAGCGCTGCCAGAAACACGTGCTGCCGCCCTGTTGGGGCTGATGGCCGACGACCGTGCCACCGACATCGTCCACGAGCTGGACGATGCCGAGCGCGCGCGGCTGATCCCGCTGCTGGCGCCGGAAGCACGGCGCTCGATCCAGTTGCTGCTGAGCTACCCGCCCAACACCGCTGGCGCCTTGATGACCACCGAGTTTGTCGGCGTGCCGGCGGACTGGACGGTGGCGCAGACCCTGCAGCACATCCGCGAGGTGGAGCGCAGCCGCGAGACGGTCTACGCCATCTATGTGCTGGACCCGCAGACCCGCCAGCTGCTGCAGGTGGTGACGATGCGGCGGCTGATCACCGGTGAGCCGGAGGATTCGATCCTGTCTGTTGCCCAGGTCAATCCGCCGGTGACGGTGGATGCCTTGCTCGACCAGGAAGAGGTGGCGCAGCTGATCCGCCGCCACGACCTGCTGGCGATCCCGGTGGTGGATGCGCAGCAGCAGATGCTGGGGATCGTCACCGTCGACGACATTCTCGATGCACTGATCGATGAATCCACCGAGGACGTGCACAAGTTCGGCGGCGTGGAAGCGTTGGACAAGCCGTACATGCAGATCGGCTTCCTGGAGATGCTGCGCAAGCGCGCCGGCTGGTTGAGCGTGCTGTTCCTCGGCGAGATGCTCACCGCCAGCGCCATGCAGCACTACGAGGACGAGCTGGCGCGTGCAGTGGTGCTGACCTTGTTCATCCCGCTGATCATGAGCTCGGGTGGCAACTCCGGCTCGCAGGCGACCTCGCTGCTGATCCGCTCGCTGGCGCTGCGCGAGCTGCGCCTGCGCGACTGGTGGAAGGTTGCCCTGCGCGAACTGCCGACCGGCATGGTGTTGGGCGCGATCCTCGGCAGCTTGGCGATTATCCGCATCACCGTCTGGCAGCTGGCTGGCCTGCACGACTATGGCGAGCACTGGAAGCTGCTGGCAGTAACCATTGGTGCGGCCCTGATCGGCATCGTCACCTTCGGCTCGCTATCCGGCTCGATGCTGCCGTTCGTGCTCAAGCGCCTGGGCTTCGACCCGGCCAGCGCGTCGGCCCCGTTCGTGGCAACGCTGGTGGACGTCACCGGCCTGGTGATCTATTTCAGCATCGCCGCGATGATCCTCGGCGGCACCCTGCTCTGAATGTAGTGCCGAGCCGTGCTCGGCATGGGCTTTACCGGCAAACCCAACGGCAAACGCAAAAACCACCCCTCCCCAACCCTCCCCTGCGCTGCGCGCAAGGGAGGGGGTTGCTCGCGGCCATCTGCCAGTTCGCCGCTTGTCTCCCTCCCTTTGGTGCAGCCAAGGGGAGGGCCGGGGAGGGGTGCTTTTCGCAGCACTCAAGGCCGCTCCACACCAACATCCCAAAACACCCCCACTTTGATCCAACGCAGCCCACCCAGCACCGCAGCCGTGTACCTTTGAGCCGGTACCCGCAACAGGCGTCGCAATGAGCACCTATCACCTGCAGACCGTATTCCGCCCCCGCTCGGTGGCAGTGATTGGCGGCAGTCCACGCGATCGCTCCGCAGGCCGCGCGGTGATCCGCAACCTGCGCGCCGGCGGCTTCGCCGGGCAGATCGGCTGGGTCAGCCCGCGCTATGCCGAGATCGATGGCATGCGCACGGTCAAGAAGCTCAAGGACCTGCCGTGGATTCCGGACCTGGTGGTCATCACCGTGCCGGCAACGCTGTTGCCGCAGGTGGTTGCGCAAGCGGCCGACCTGGGCGTGGCTGCCGCCATCATTCTCACTTCCGGTCTTGGCAAGGGCCCGGGCTCCTTGGCCGCACAGGTGGAAGCCGCCGCACGGCCCAAGGGCATGCGCGTGCTCGGCCCGCATTGCCTGGGCGTCATCGCCCCGCATGCACGGCTCAACGCCAGCATCGCCGCACACACGCCGCAGGCCGGCGATCTTGCGCTGATTTCCGAATCCAGCGCGATTGCCGCTGCGCTGGTGGAATGGGGCGTGGCGCGCTCGGTCGGCTTCTCGGCGGTGGTTTCGCTGGGCGATGCGCTGGATGTCGACTTCGGCGATCTGCTCGATTACTTCGCCAGCGACTACCGCACCCGCGCCATCTTGCTCTACGTCGACCAGATCAGTGATGCGCGCAAGTTCATGTCGGCCGCACGCGCAGCTGCACGCGCAAAACCCGTGGTGGTGGTCAAATCCGGGCGCAAGCCGCGCGGCAGCGCAGAGGTGGTTACCACCCATTCGCAGGCGTTGGCCGATTCCGATGCGGTCTACGGCGCGGCCTTCAATCGCGCCGGCCTGCTGCGGGTGAACGCGTTGGACGAGTTGTTCACCGCCGCCGAGACCCTGGGCCGTCTCGGAACCTTCCCCGGCCGCCGATTGGCCATCCTCAGCAATGGCGGTGGTGTTGGCCGGTTGGCGGTGGATCAGCTGCAGGCACTCGGCGGCAGCCTGGCCGAGCTGTCACCGGCCACCGTCGCGCTGCTGGACCAGGCCTTGCCGCAGGGCTGGTCGCGCGACAACCCGGTCGACATCGTGGTCGATGCCGATGGCGGCCGTTACGCCTCGGCGATTGAAGCGCTGCTGTCCGACGATGCCAACGACGCGGTGCTGGTCATCAACGTACCGACTGCTTTCACCTCCTCGGCCGAGGCCGCGCAGGCGCTGACCACCACATTGGGGCAACGCTCGCGGCAGCTGCGCGACAAGCCGGTGTTCGCGGTATGGCTGGGCAATGACGACCGCGCCACGGTCACCCTCAACACCGCCCGCGTGCCGACCTATCCAACCGAGGCAGACGCCGTGCGCGGCTTCCAGCATCTGGTGCGTTACCGCGAAGCGCAGACCGCGCTGATGGAGACGCCGCCCAGCCTGCCGGCGGATTTCGTGGTGGACGTGCCGGCCGCACGTGCGCTGGTCGAGGCGGCGCTGGCCAACGACCAGCAATGGCTGGATCCGGTTGCCACCCACAAGTTGCTGCTGGCCTATGGCATCCCGTCACTGGAAGTGATGGTGGCGCGTGATGCACACGAAGCGATGGACCTGGCCCAGCCCTTGCTGGAGCAGGGCATGAGCGTGGCGGTGAAGATTTTCTCGCCGGACATCCCGCACAAATCCGAGGTCGATGGTGTACGCCTGAACCTGGGCAGCCTGCGCGCGGTGCAAGCCGAGGCGACCGCCGTCCTGCAGCGTGCCCGTGAGCAACGCCCGCAGGCGCGTATCGAAGGCGTGCTGGTACAGCCCAGCCTGACCCGGCCCAAGGCGCGCGAGCTGATCGCTGGTATTGCCGATGATCCGGTGTTTGGTCCGGTGGTCGTGTTCGGTCGTGGTGGCACCGCGGTGGAAGTGATAGACGACAAGACCTTGGCCTTGCCGCCGCTGGACCTGCGCCTTGCCCATGAAGTGATAGGCCGCACCCGGGTCTCGCGCATCCTCAAAGCCTACGGCGACGTACCGGCTGCGGACGAGCGCGCGGTGGCAATGGTGCTGGTCAAGCTGGCGCAGCTGGCGGCAGATATCCCGGAGATCCGTACGCTGGATCTCAATCCATTGCTGGTCGACCGCAATGGTGTGATCGCGCTCGACGCGCGCATCGCCATCACCCCGGTCAAGCGCCTGCACAAGGGCCGCGGTCATCCGCGCTTTGCGATCTTCCCGTATCCCACCGAGTGGGAGCGCACGATAGATCTGTCTGACGGTGGCAAGGCTTTCCTTCGCCCGGTACGACCGGAGGATGATGGCTTGTTCCGCGCGTTCTTCGCGCGGGTCACCGACGATGACCTGCGCCTGCGCTTCTTCCAGTCGGTGAAGCATTTCAGCCACGAATTCATCGCCCGGCTCACCCAGTTGGACTATGCGCGTTCGATCGCGCTGGTGGCGATTGATCCAAAGACGGGCGACATGCTCGGCGCGGTGCGCCTGCATGCCGATGCCGATTACAACCGCGGCGAGTACGGCATCCTGATCCGCTCGGACCTGAAGGGCCATGGCATCGGCTGGAAGCTGATGCAGATCATGATCGAGTACGCCGGCTGGTTGGGCTTGAACCTGGTGGAAGGGCAGGTGCTGCGTGAGAACAGCACCATGCTGGCGATGTGCCAGAGCCTCGGCTTCAAGGTGAAGGCCGACCCGGATGACTCGACCATCATGAATGTGACGCTGCCGGTGGGTGAGGTTAAGAGCTAAGGGCCAAGAGCTGAAGGCCAAGAGCCAAAAGCACCCCTCCCCAACCCTCCCCTGCGCTGCGCGCAAGGGAGGGGGCCGCTTGTCTCCCTCCCTTTGCCGCAGGCAAGGGGAGGGCCGGGGAGGGGTGCTTTGGCTTTGGCTCATGTCCAGACCCAGACGCAACTGAACCGCCATTCCCGGTGCCAAGCCCCACCCCGGTAGAATTCCCCAATGACTGATTCCATCGACTTCGATTCGCTGCGCCATATCGGCTGGCCCTGGCCCGGTGCTCCCGAGGACCCGCAATGGCAGGAAGCCTTTGCCGCCCACCCGCAGGCCCGTCCGGGGCGGGTGATCGAACAGCACCGTTCCGGTTACGTGGTCGCAGATGCGCCCGATAACAGCCTCAAGACCGAGTCGCCGCCGGAATGGCAGCGGCCGCGTTTCCCCAGCCATGAGCGTGCGGCGGTAGGTGACTGGGTGCTGCTGGATGGCAAGCGCATCGTCGCGCTGCTGCCACGGCATACCTCGATCAAGCGCGGTGCCGCCGGTGAGCATTATCACCAGCAGGTGATCGCGGCCAACATCGATACGGTGTTCATCGTTTGTGGCCTGGACGCCGACTTCAATCCGCGCCGTATCGAGCGCTATCTGCTGCTGGTTGGCGGCGGTGGTGCGTCGCCGGTGGTGGTGCTGACCAAGGCCGACCAGACCGAGTACAGCGAAGATGCATTGGCGGTGCTGGAAGACCTGGCTGCGCAGCAGATTCCGCTGCTGGCGATCAACGGCAAGGACCCGGAAAGCGTCTCGGCCCTGCTGCCCTGGCTGGGCCCGGGCAATACGGTGGTGCTGGTGGGTTCCTCCGGTGCCGGCAAATCCACCTTGACCAACACGCTGTTGGGCGAGGACCGGATGAAGACCAATGAAGTGCGCAGCAACGATTCGCGTGGCCGCCATACCACCACCCATCGCGCGCTGATGCCGCTGCCCTACGGCGCCTGTCTGATCGACACGCCCGGCATGCGTGAGCTCAAGCCGACCGGCGAGGAGACCTTGGCTGAAGGCGGCTTCGCCGACATCGAAGAGTTGACCACGCAATGCAAGTTCCGCGACTGCTCGCACCACAGCGAACCGGGTTGCGCGGTGCAGGAAGCCATCGAGCGTGGCGACATCGACGAGAGCCGGCTGGAGAGCTACCTCAAGCTGCGCGAGGAAGTGGCGCAGGCCGCAGCCAAACTTGCCCAGCGTCAGGCCGAGCAGGCGACCGAACGCAAGCACAGCGGGCGCGGTGCGCAATGGCGGCCGATCAACAAGGGCAAGCGGCGCTGAAGCTTGCCTTTGCTGCTTGGGCTCCCTCCCTTTTGCGCAGCAAAGGGGATGAAGAAGGCCCGCTTGCACGCCATTGACGCGCGGCCTGATGAACCACCGAAGGTTATGCCTTCGGGCCGGACGGGTTGGGGGAGGGGTAAGCTGTTCGCGCGTTGATGCGGTCGTGGCTTCGCGGCTTGCGCCGCTGCTCCGGCTCCCTCCCTTTTGCGGAGCAAAGGGGAGGGCTGGGGAGGGGTAAGCTGTTGGCAGCGTCAATGCGATTGTGGCTTCGCGGCTTACGCCGCTCCCACAGACGAGTGCTGGAACTGCGTTTTATTTGAATGGAGCAGGCATGGCCACAGTTGATACCCACAACGATCCAGCCATCAGCCATCACGCGGCGCTGGATGCGCGGATGGTGGCGGCGGTGCGTGGCATCCGTCTGCTGAGCCTGACCAGCTGGCCGGCCAACACGCAGGCGCCGTTCCTGGAAAGTGTGGCGCGCGGCAACCCGCTGCTGCCGCAGGTGGACTACCCCAAACTCGACTTCAGCGAAACGCGGCGCGAACTGGCCGCGGTGATGGCAGCGGTGGACGCAAGCCATCCGCTGGGCAGTTACATCCAGGATTCGGCGCGCAGCTGGGATCTGGCCGCGAGTCTGTTGGAAGGCCTGGGTACGCGTGCGGTGGACGACTATTCCACCCAGCTGTTCGGCGTGCCCGAGCAGCCGATGCCGGGCAATGGTCCGACCACCCGCGATGCGGCGCGGCACTTCATCCAGATTGCACAGGAACTGGACCACGAGTTGCTGGCACCGGAAGAACAGGTGCCGGTATCAGCCACGGCCTTGCAGTTGATGCTGCAGAGCGACCTGGATGAGTTCTTCGCCGGGCGCATGATCACGGTGGAGCTGGACCCGGAGCTGATTGCCAAGGCTGCTGCCGGCGCAACCCGCATCCGCCTGCGTACCCGCGCCACCTTCAGTGCCTATGACCGTGCCCAGCTCTACCATCATGAAGCGCTGGTGCATTCGCTGACCGCGCTCAACGGCCGCGATCAGCTGGTGTTGCCCAGCCTGGGCCTGTCCTCGCCGCGTATTACCGCCACGCAGGAAGGCTTGGCCACGTTTGCCGAGCAGATCACCGGCAGCATCGACATCCAGCGGCTCAAGCGCATCAGCCTGCGTATCGAGGCGATTGCGATGGCGCGTGATGGCGCCGATTTCATCGAGGTCTTCAATTACTTCCGTGGCGCTGGACAGACGGCCGAGGAAAGTTTTTCCTCCGCACAGCGCGTGTTCCGGGGTGTTCCCACCAGCGGCGGTGCGGCCTTCACCAAGGACACCGTGTACCTGCGCGGACTGGTCTCAGTGCACACTTTCTTCAGGCAGATGCTGCGCGATGAGCAGCTGCAGACCTGCCGCTGGCTGTTTGCCGGCAAGATGACGCTGGAAGACGCACAGACACTGACGCCGCTGTTCGAGGCCGGGGTATTGGCGCCGCCGCGGTGGTTGCCGCAGTGGATCAATCGCGCCAACGGGCTTGCCGGTGCATTGGCATTCTCGTTGTTCGCCAACCGCATCCGCATGGACCAGATCAGCGAAAGCTGAGTCGGCTCAGGGCCTGCCCAGCAACTGCTGCACCGCGCGTTCACCACTGCCCATCGCCAGCGTCCAGCCGAGCATGCCGTGGCCGATATTGCAGGCCAGGCCGTCGCCGAGGTTGCTGATGATCGGTGAGGTCCACGGCGTGACTGGGCGCAGGCCAGCCCAGCTGCTTTCGATGTGCTCGTAGTCAGCGGCTTCAGGCAGCGAGGCGCGTGCCTGTGCGATCAGCGTTGCCAGCCGCGCTGGTTCGGGTGTGGGATTCCAATCGTTGAGGTCAGCCAGTCCGGCGACGCGGATACGTTCGCCCAGGCGGCAGAACACCAGCTTGCGCTTGGTATCGGTGATGCTGACCCTGGGTGCATTGGCGCCCAACGGTGCGGTGAAGGAATAGCCCTTGATCGCCATCACCGGCATGCGCAGGCGCAGCGGTTTGAGCAGGGCAGGGCTGTCGATGCCGGCGCAGACCAGCACACGTGCTGCCTGCAGCCTGCGCCCGTCACCGGCCTGCAACTGCCAGCGGCCATCAGCACGGCGCAGCGACTGCGTATCGAAACCGAACAGTGCCTGCACGCCGTACTGCTGCTGCAACACCTGCAACAGGCCCTGGCTGAAGCGGTAGGGGTCGCCGGCCTCTTCATCTGGCGAGTAGACACCGCCGGCCAGCCACGGCGCGCCACTCAGTGCAGGTTCGATGGCGGTGGCTTCGGCTGCATTGACCAGCCGTTGCTGCACACCATGGCCACGTTTGAGCGCGATCATCGCGGCTGCGCCTTGTACGCCCTCGGTGGATGGGTACAGGTGCAGCTTGCCGGAGACCTCATGGTTGAAAGCGATGGGATGTTGCTGCAGCAGGGCCTGCATGGCCTGGCGTGATTCCAGCGCCAGTTCCAGCGTGGCCAGGGTATTGCGCTGCAGGCCCGCCGTATTGGCTTGGCGCAGGAAGGCCAGGCCCCAGCGCAGGAAGTCAGGATCGGCCGACCAACGTGTGCGAAAGGGGCCGTTGCGGCCGAATGCCATTTCCGGCAGCTGCGCCCAGGTTGCCGGGCCGGCCATCGCGTCGGTATAGGCGTAGCTGAGCTGTGCGCCATTGGCGAACGAGGTGCCCAGTGCAGGGCCGGTATTGCGATCCAGTAGCAGCACCGAGCAGCCGCGTTTTGCGGCGGCGTACGCGGTGGCCAGGCCCACCACGCCCGCGCCGATGATGACGAGGTCATGGCTGGAAGAAGCGTGGGATGTGGCGTTGGATGTCATCAGCGGAACGGTGCTACTGGGCAGGTGAGCAGCCATTGTCGCGCCAACCCGCGCGCAAGGCACGGGTGTGGCGCACGGAACGGGCCGCTTAGTGTGGCCAGAAGTTCAGGAAGCCGGTGATGATCAGCGCATTGATGAAGTCGATGAAGAACGCGCCCACCAACGGCGCCACCAGGAAGGCGCGCGGCGCCGGCCCGTAGCGCTGTGCCAGCCGGCGCATCACTGCCATCGCGTTGGCGGTGGTGCCGAGCATGAAGCCGATGAAGCCGCCGCCCATCACTGCTGCGTCGTAATCGCGGCCCATCAGCCAATAGATCGGCACCGCGAACAGTGCCACCACCGACACCTGGATGATCAGGTTGACCAGCAGCGGCAGGCCCATACCAGCCAATTCCCACAGTTTCAGATCCATCAACGCGATGGCCAGGAACAATGCCAGGCTGATATTGCCGATCAGGTCGGTGGTCGGTACCGACAGCTTGATCCAGCCGGTGTAGTCATCGATGTTGCGGATGATGGCGCCGACCAGCATCGCGCCGATATAGGTCGGCAGGGTCAGGCCGATGCCTTCGAATCCCTTGCCCACCCACACGCCCAGCCACATCGCCATCAGCAGCACGACGATGCTCTTCAATGCGTCGAACTCGCGCGCCGATTCGCTGGGATAGCGCACGACCACCGCTTCGTCCTCACCGAGCTGCGCGCCGGTAGCCTTCTGGCTTGGATGCTGCACCTTGAAACGCTGCATCAGCACAGTGATCACCGGGCCACCGACCAGACCGCCGCAGATGATGCCGGCCATGGCCGCCGTCACTGCCAGGCTTTCGGCACCGACCAGGCCGGCCTGCTCGAAATGCCCGGCGAAGGCCAGGCCGGTGGCCGGGCCACCGGTCAGCGTGGCTGAGCCGGCCAGCACGCCGAACATCGGGTTGAGGCCGAACATCTTGGCCACGCTGATGCCGATCAGGTTCTGCAGCACCGCGAAGATGCTGCCGATCAGCAGGAACAACATCACCTGCTTGCCGCTGACCCGCAGCAGCCGCAGGCTGGCATTGATGCCCAGGGTGGTGAAGAACGCCACCATCAGCGGTGTCTTGAGGGTGGTGTCGAGTGTGAACAGAGTGGTCTGCTGACCATGTGCCCACCATACGGCCAACGCCACCAGCAGGCCGCCCACCACCGGTTCGGGCAGGTTGTAGCGGCGGAAAAACGGGATGGCACGGCACAATGCGTAGCCGGCGAACAGGGTCAAGCCCGCGAAGGCGACCGTCTGTACGGCGTCGAGTTGAATCATAGGGGATGGGAACCTTGCACCAGCGAAAGGCGAACTTTGTCGTTCCCCACGCACAATAGCAACCGGGCCTATTGGCACTGGCCGGGCATAAGGGCCAGACCGGAGCCCTGCAGAGATGTAGTGCCGAGCCGTGCTCGGCAGAGGCTTTCCTAGCAATCCAGGTGTAGTGGGGGGCGGCCCGGGGGCCGGGGGGGGGCGGGGGGCGGGGGCCCGCCCCCGG
>NZ_JBRREH010000010.1:0-71842 GCF_056760175.1 Stenotrophomonas sp. STEN021
GCAAGGGCATCCTGGCGCTGGAGCAGCAACTGGGCGCGCGCCTGTTCGAGCGCGGCAGCCGCGAGGCGCGGGGCACCGCCCGCGGGCCCCGGGGGGGGGGGCGCCCCCCCCCCGCCCCCCCCCCACGTCATTGCATCACTTGAAATCGAGCGTCTGTTCGAACGACTTCAGCTCATGGCGGGCCAGCGCAAGGTTGGCACGCGAACGGTCCAGCACCACGTACAGGAACAGGTCCGCATTGCTTTCCAGCGGACGGATCAGGTGGTACTGCTTGGTCAGGGTGATCAGGATGTCTTCGATCGCATCGGTGATGCCGAGCGAGGCAGCAACTCGGCGCTTGGCACGCACCACTTCGGTGTTGCCGGCAGCAGCAACTTCCAGATTGATCGGGCCACCGCCGAGCATGCCCAAGGCCATGCCACTGTCGCTGTCGACCAGCGCAGCACCGACGAAACCAGCGATTTCATTCAACTTGTCCAGCTTGACGTTCCCAGCCATGTTTTTCTCCGTTCCTGATCGATTGTTGTCTAAGTGTTGAATGCGACCAGGCCGCTATGCAGCACCGGCATCGCATCAGATTTTCGTACTCGAACCCGTTCACCCGCGCTGCCTCCCTGGCATGCCAGGCAAGCTGCAGCACCGCTGATTTACAACAAGAGAGTTACAGCAACACCTTGATCCGCGCCGCAGCATCGCGAGCGGCATACAGCAGGATGGCAAGGGAGGTATCGGCATGGCCGAGCGCGGCCAGCGTATAGGGCCGGTCCGCAGCAACGCGTACCAGCACCATGCTGCCCTGTGAGGTGGACATGGTCACGTAGTCGGCCGCCGTCAGGCCGAGCTCGCGCGACAAGGTTTCCCCAAGCGTCAGGAAGGAGTTGCTCATCGCCGACAAGCGCCGTGGATCGAGCTTGTTCAACGAACGGTGAGCGATCGCACGGCCATCGGCCGTCGAGACCAGCAGCATGGAAATGCCAACGTTGCGTTCAATGACGGTATCGAGTGCTGTTTCCAGGGCACGGCTGTCCACCGTGACCGAGGGCGTACCTACATCACTCATCTTCGCCCTCACTTTTTCCAACGTTGCTGTTTCCACGACTACTTCCCCCTGTTTGCCGTCGCCGGATGCAGACTCTCGATTGCATCAAACCGCGACTTCCATCACGAACGAGATGGTAAATTATGAATACGTGGACGTCGCGTGAACACAGAAATCCGTCTTACTGCTTGCAGGGCTCCTCCTTACTCCCCGCGGCCTGAAAAGTGGTTGTAGCCTTGCCTTGATGCCACCAGCACAGCACCCTCCTGGTTGATCACCTGCACCCCTGTCCCGGCTCGAATATAGCCAATACGGGTAAGCGGAACTGCTACGGATGCCATGGTTTCGTGCACCGCCTGTCGCTGCTCAGGCGGTGCGGTGAAGCACAACTCATAGTCGTCACCCGCGCTGGCACGCAACGCATTGAACGCCCCGGACAGCCCCGCCTGCACAGCCGCCGATGAGCTCGGCAATGCGTTTTCAAGCACATCGGCAGCAACTCCACTGCGCGCGCAGATATGGCCCAGATCTGCGAGCAGACCATCGGATACATCCACCGCAGCGGTCGCTATACCTTGCAGCGCGCGGCCCAATTCAACCCGCGGTGTTGGCCGCGCCAGGCGCTGGCGCAGTTGCTCCATTGGCGCATCGCCTGCAATCCGGCCTACCTCCAGCCTCTGCTGCTGCCACAACGCCAAGGCCAGACCCGCTTCACCCGGCACGCCACTGACCCAGATGTCATCGCCGGGCTGGGCGGCATCGCGGCGCAGCGCCTGCCCCGCGGCTATCTGGCCCATCGCGGTGATGGAGATCGACAGCGGCCCACGCGTGGTGTCGCCACCGATCAAGGCGATGCCATGCAGATCGGCCAGCTGGAAGAAGCCTTGGGCGAACTGATCGACCCAGTCCGGGTCGGCATCGGGCAGTGACAGCGACAGACTGCACCACGCCGGTTGCGCGCCCATGGCGGCCAGATCGGACAGATTCACTGCCAAGGCCTTCCAACCGATATCGGCCGGCGGCGTTTCCGCCGGAAAGTGCACGCCCACGTTGAGCGTATCGGTGGTCACCACCAGTTGCTGGCCAGCTTGCGGCTGCAGCAGGGCGGCATCGTCGCCTATCCCCAACACGATGTCCGCGCGCGCAGCAGTGCGGCGGCGGATGCGTTCGATCAGGCCAAACTCGTCAAGGCTCATCACTGCGCTCCCTCAAAAACAACAACGCCGGCACCGATGATGCCGGCCCGGCGTTGTGGCAAACCCCAAGCGCGGCGATCACGCCGCCAGCGCTTATTGGCTGGACTCGGTCTTGCGCCACTCCACGGCAGCGCGGTCGAGCACGCCGTTGACGTAGGTATGGCCGTGTTCGGAACCAAAACGCTTGGCGGTTTCGATGGCTTCGTTGATCACCACGCGGTACGGCACGTCCTGGCGGTAACGCAGCTCGTAGGCGGCCACGCGCAGCACCGCACGTTCGATGGCGTCCACTTCCTCGACCGCACGGTCGACGAACGGCGCCAGCGCCTCGTCCAGGTCACGGCGGTTGTCGAGCACACCGCGCAGCAGGCTTTCGAAATACGCCAGGTCGGCGATTTCGTGCGCCTGCTCATGGGCAAACTGGGCCAGCAGCGACTCGGCGTTGCCACCGGAGATCTGCCACGCGTAAATGGCCTGCAGGGCACGGCGGCGCGCGCGCGAGCGCAGCACCGGGTCAATGCCGTCGCGGCGGACCGGCTTTCCGGCAGGCTTGCCGTTGTTCTTGTTGTTCATGGCAGCTGTTCCAGAAGATTGACCATTTCAATTGCCGCCAAGGCGGCTTCCTCACCCTTGTTGCCGTGGCTGCCGCCTGCGCGGGCCTCGGCATCTTCCACCCGCTCCACCGCCAGCACGCCATTGAGCACCGGCACGCCGAAATCCAGCTGGGCGCGCATCAGGCCTTCGGCACAACGGTCGGCAACGTGCTCGTAGTGGCGGGTATCGCCACGGATCACGCAGCCCAGGGTGATGATTGCAGCGTGCTGCCCGGCCGCAGCCAGGCGCGCTGCAACCAGCGGGATTTCCCAGGCACCGGGTACACGCACCACGTCGATTGCGTCCTCGCCGATACCGTTGCCGGCCAGGCTCTGGCGTGCGCCGGTCACCAATGCATCGGTGATGCGGGCGTTCCAGCGGCTGGCAATGATGGCAAAACGGGCCGATCCGGCCGGGCGGAGGTCGCCTTCGTAGTGGCTCATGGGGGTATGGGGATCCAAAAGGTGGGTAAGTCTAACGTGCGGGGGCTTAACCCGCGACGCAGAAAACAGCTGCAAGCCCGGTCCAGCCGGGCTCGCAGGTGGTGCCGGCGGCTCAGGGCTGCACGGTTTCGACGATTTCCAGCCCATAACCGGCCAGGCCGATCTGCCGGCGCGGGGTGCCGAGCACGCGCAGCTTGCCCAGCCCCAGGTCCGACAGGATCTGGGCGCCGGCACCGTTGCGGCGCCACTGACCCACGTCCTTGTCCTTGCCCGGGGTAACCGGCACCGGCTGCTGGCGCAGGCGCGCCAACAGTGAATTGGTGTCGCGCGGCGCCGACAGCACCACCATCACGCCGCTGCCTGCGGCGTCGATGGCGCGCAACGCATCGGTATTGGCCACGCCGAAGTCATCCCGGCGCCAATGCAGCAGGTCGGCCAGCGGGTTTTCCACCTGCACGCGGACCAGCGTCGGGGTGTCCTTGTCCGGGGTACCGCGGACCAGCGCGAAATGCAGGTCATTGGCGATGCGGTCACGGTAGGTGACCAGTTTGAAAGCGCCGAATTCGGTGTCGATATCGCGCTCGTCCACGCGCTCAACGGTGTGTTCGGTGGCCAGGCGGTAGGCGATCAGGTCGGCGATCGAGCCCATCTTCAGGCCATGCTCGCGGGCGAACACCTCCAGCTCCGGGCGGCGCGCCATGCTGCCGTCCGGGTTCAGGATTTCCACCAGCACACCGGCAGGCTCCAGCCCGGCCAGCATGGCCAGATCGACGCCGGCTTCGGTGTGGCCGGCGCGGGTCAGCACGCCGCCCGGCTGGGCGATCAGCGGGAAGATGTGGCCCGGCTGGTGCAGGTCGGACGGCTTGGCATTGGCCTTCACCGCGGTGCGGATGGTGTGCGCCCGGTCATGCGCGGAGATGCCGGTGGTCACACCTTCTGCGGCTTCGATGCTGACCGTGAAGTTGGTCTGGAACTGCGCGGTATTGGCCTGCACCATCGGTGCCAGGCCCAGGTCGGCGGCGCGCGTGCGGGTCAGCGGCAGGCAGACCAGGCCGCGGCCGTGGGTGACCATGAAGTTGATGTCCGACGGCTTGACCAGCTCGGCAGCCATGATCAGGTCGCCTTCGTTCTCGCGGTCCTCGTCATCGACGATGACCACCATGCGACCGGCGCGGATCTCTTCCAGCAGTTCGGGAACGGGGGCGAAATTCATTGCGCGGCTCCTTGGCCCAGCAGGCGCTCGACATAGCGGGCAACCAGATCGATTTCCAGGTTCACCGCGCTGCCGACGCCGGTGGCGGAGAACGCGGTATTGGCGACGGTGTGCGGGATCAGTGCCACTTCAAAGCCTTCGTCATCGGCTTCATTGACGGTCAGGCTGACGCCATCCACGCAGATCGAGCCTTTCTTGGCGATGTACTTGAGCAGCGCCTTGGGCACGGCGAAGCGCCAGCGCAGGGCGCGCGCGTCCTCATGGATGGACAGCACCTTGCCAAGGCCATCGACATGGCCGCTGACCAGATGGCCGCCAAGGCGGTCGGTCGGGCGCATGGCGCGCTCAAGGTTGATTACGGCACCTTCGGCCAGGCCACCAAGCGTGGTCAGGTCCAGGGTTTCGGTTGAGGCATCGGCCTTGAAGCTGCTGTCGTCGAAATCGATGACGGTCAGGCAGACGCCGTTGACGGCGATGCTCTCGCCCATCTGCACCTGTTCGAACGGCAGGCTGCCGACGGCAAAGGTGAAGCGGACGTCGCCGCCGATGGGTTCGCGTGCGGCCAGACGGCCGACACCTTCGATGATTCCAGTGAACACTAACGTTCTCCGCAGTAGATGAGCGAAAAACGCCGCAAGGCAAACAGGCGCACGGACCCCGCAAAGGGCCCGAAACACCGTCTTCTTTCATCCGGACTATGACCGTCGGCTCCGGCATCTGACCGGATCTGCTGACCTCCTGCCGGTCTCCGCACAGCTGTGCGGGTCTGACTGGAGCGCTCGCGGGCTCGCACAGCACTCCTTCTGGAGCATTGCACCTACCGCCGGTGGGGAGTTGCACCCCGCCCTGAAGACGTTTGTGAGTGCCGGCGAACCGGCCCGGCGATTGTACCAGCGCCGCCCCGGGGAAGGCCTTGGCCGGGCTGAACAAGTGCTTCCCATCCGTGGAACGGGTGTCAGAACCCACCGCCCAGACGGAACGCCGTGTGCGGCAACTGTCGCTTACACAAAAAACTGCCCTCAGTGACAAAGGCACACAGACAGCCCAAGCCGTTCATCAGGTGAGCGCGCCATTGCGACATTGCCGCTGCTGCAGGCCAGAGAACCGCCATGCAGCGCAACAAACAGCGTTCAACCTCCAGGACGATTACTACCTCTCCGAGCCCTTGCTCACCGTGGAGCGCACACAAGTCAGGTGACGATCAGCCCAATAGGATTGTTCTGGAAACCGAGCCCTTCGGGAGCACCGCGGACCCCAGCCGCGCGGACATACAAGCGCCATCCTCGTCCAACGGCAGTAAATCAGCAGCCATCTTCGACGGAAATTCCACCAACGCGCGCTTTTCGCGAGGCCACCTCCGGCCACCAGCCCGACTTTTCAGGCGTAAATATTTCGTTAGACTTCGCCCCGCCGCTACATGACGTACGGTCCCAGCCCGCAACGGGCTGGTCGACACGGATATCGCACTGAAGAGGAATCCATGCGCAAGACCCTGATTCTGGCCGCCATGCTGGCAGCCGCACCTGTAGTCGCCTCTGCCGACGAGCTGAGCTACACCTACGCCGAAGCCGGCTGGACCCAGCTCAAGATCAACAGCAACGACCTCGATGACCCGAGCCTGGACGGCGCCTACCTGCGCGGGTCGTTCGACATCGCCGGCAAGGTCAACCTGTTCGCCGGTTACTCCCAGGTCCACAAGTCGATCAGCTGGGGCAGCGGCGAGCGCTCCAAGCTCAAGCTGAGCCAGCCGGAGCTGGGCGCCGGTTACCACATGAACATGAGCGAGCGCGTCGACTTCACCACCGACATCGCTTGGTTGCGCCTGAGCCTTGAAGAAAAGCTCAGCGGTGCTGGCGCATACAACGGCACCTACAAGACTCACACCAACGCAGGCCGCGTCACCGTCGGCTTGCGCGGCAAGCCGTCAGCACGCACTGAAGCCTGGATCAAGGGCGGCGCCCTTGATGGCAGCGACATGGACACCGAGTTCGTCGGCGTACTGGGCGGCCAGGTCAAGTTCAACAAGTCCTGGGGCGTAGTTGCGGAAGGCCAGTGGCTGGGCGACTTCGCCCAGTACTCGGTCGGTGTACGCGCCAGCTTCTGATCCGGCACTACCGGGTTTAATGAAGCGGGGGCCGAAAGGCCCCCGTTTTTTTTGCACGGATCGCAGTCAGCTTGCGTGATTCGTATAGTTCCGCGCCATTCTCGGCAGGGCATTCCCGGCAAGGCCCCTACCGAGCATGGCTCGGCACTACAGCTGCGCTGCCCCCCCCACTGACGGCCGCAGCTGCAGACGCAGATCTTTGCCCAGCATGCGTGCGTCACGCAGCTCCAGCGACAAGGCCCCGGCCATATGCTCAATGCCCATGCCCGCCAGCAACGGTCTCGCGCCATCGCCCATCAGCAAGGGCGCCATGTACAGCAATAGTTCGTCGACCAATCCGGCCTTGAATAAAGCGCCGCACAGGGTTGGCCCCGCTTCGACATGTACTTCATTGATGCCACGCGCGGCCAGCACTGCCATCACCGCGGCCAGCTCGAGCCGGCCATCGTCCAGTACTGGAACACCCGCAAACTCGGCCCCATCCGTTGCTGGGGCAAGCACCGCCGGGTCGTGCAGATACAAGGTGCCAGCATCGCCATCGCGCACACGCTCACACGCCAGGGTCCGCAGCCGTGCATCCAGCACCACGCGCAATGGCGGCAGAAACTCACCGGCGTCCGGTCGCGCGGTCAACAGCGGATCATCCGCCAACACGGTGGCCGCGCCGGTCAGGATCGCACCAGCGCGTGCGCGCCAGTGCTGCACATCGGCGCGCGCGGCTTCACCGGTGATCCACTTTGATTCACCGTTGGCCATTGCCGTGCGCCCGTCCAGGCTGCCGGCCAACTTCACCCGCACGAATGGGCGACCACGTTCGATGCGCGACAGGAAGCCACGATTGAGCTCACGCGCCTGCGCGGCCATCAAACCCACGTCAACGGTGATACCGGCCTGCCGCAACAGCGCAAATCCGCCACCATCCACATCCGGGAAGGGATCGGCCATCGCCGCGACCACCCGGCCAACGCCAGCATCGATCAAGGCCAATGCGCACGGCGGTGTGCGCCCGTAATGCGCGCAGGGCTCCAAGGTGACGTAGGCAGTCGCGCCACGGGCACGCTCACCCGCTTGTCGCAGCGCGAACACCTCGGCATGCGGGCCGCCGGCACGCTGATGCCAGCCCTCGCCCACCACCTCATCACTGTGCGCGATGACGCAGCCCACCATCGGGTTGGGCCGCGTGGTCCAGGCAGCACGTTCGGCAAGGCGCAGCGCGCGGGCCATCAGCAGGTGATCGGTGGCGGTGAACTGACTCATCGGCAAAACCTCATTACGGATGCGGCACGCTGCTCATGTCGGCAACGGTCGCGGACAAGTGTATGCGCAGCAAGCCCAGCATCATCGCTTCGGCACACTTCAGGCATGGCCGGTATCCACTGCCATCACCGTGATCGCCAGCGGCCCCAGTTGCAGCTCGGCATGCACATGCCAGCCCAGACTCCGGTACCAGCCCACCAGCGGCGCTTCGCAATACAGGTACAGCACCGGCACAGCCAGCGCCGCGGCCTGTGCGACGCAATGCGCGACCAGCGCCGCACCCACGCCTTTGCCACGCGCAGCCGGACTGACGTACAACGAGGCCAGCCATGGCGACCAGCCGCGGATCTGCTCGTGGTCATCATGCAGCAGGCTCACCGAGCCCAACCAGCCATCGGCGTCTTCCGCCAACCAGCTGCAGGGGATGGTGTGGCGCTGCTGCATGGCCAGCTCCGCCTCGGCCTGGGCCACGGTCCAATCGGGAAGCAGCGTGCCGAAAGCCTGTACATGGGCTTGTGCGATTGCCGGCAGCAGTTCACGCCGGTCCTGCAGATTGATGAACTTCATCGGATTCGACTCTGGCAGCCACGACAGGGCCGCGTACTCAATGTATTAGTGGTTCACGCGCTGGAACATGCCCACGCCCAAGGCATGCAGACGCGCGCCATCATCGCCCTGCTCCAACAGCAGGCCCATCGTTGCCGATTCGCACAGGCCAATCGCACAGCCATCGAACAGCACCTGGTAACCGGGCCGCAGCGGCGGTTGCAGCGGCAATCGCAGCGATTGGTCCATGCCTGGGAAGTGCAGGCGCAGGCCTGTCACGACCTGCCCCGGCGCCGGCGATGGAAAGCGATAGGTGTTCCCCTCCGGCAACCTGCCCTCGGCGGCCAGTTCGCCCTGGGCCAGCTCCAGCACCACCTGTATGCCGTCGCTGGCCACACCACTCATTGGATCAAGCAGATTCACAAACAGCGGCCTGCCAGCTACGTGCGTGTCCGCCAATTGCGCCTGCAGCTCCCCACGTTCCTCCTGGCCGTTGCGATCAGCCGGATCCGGATGCGCCGGCTCCAGGTCGGCAAGCAGCTGCGCCAGCTGTGCGCGCTCGGCCGACCTGGCTTCATGCGGGACGAGTTGCACGGTATCGGCGAGATCATCGCGCGGATGCAGCAGAAGCATGCCATCGGCGAGCGACCATTGCCCTTTCGAGCTGCGGGGCATGGGATGCATCGCCAACGTCAACGCGTAGTTCCCGTCGCTAACCAGCTCCAGGACCGAGTCTGCATATCCGTCTTCAACGATGCGATAACGCCCTGCCAGCGCCCGGGGCGTACAGGCCTCCCCCACGCAGGAAGATGGACCGCCCTGCGCTTGATCCAGCCCGGCAGCAGCATCGAAGGCCTGCTGCGCAGCCAATCGAGCACGCCCGGCCACATCCACGGGACTGGACCGCTCCTGGGCCTGCGTGGGCAATGCCAACGACAACGCGAGCATTACCAGTCCCTTGCGTGAAAACCGCCGTGCCGCTGATCGCATTGCCACTCCGGCCTCCCTTCCCTGCACACGCAGCAATCAGCGCTTGCCGTTCTTGCCTGCCCGCGCGGCTTCCGCCCGCGCATGCGCCAACAACGGCAGCTGGTCCTCGTCACTGGAATGATCACGCTCCAGCTTCTCGATCTCGTCGCGGAAATCGGCCACGTCCTCGAAGCTGCGGTAGACCGAGGCGAAGCGCACATAGCCCACATGATCAAGCTTGCGCAGTTCGTCCATCACGAAACCGCCGACCTTGATCGACGGCACTTCGCGTTCGCCGCACATGCGCAGCTGGTGCACCACCGCGCGTACCGCCGCCTCGATGCGTTCTTCCGATACCGGCCGCTTCTGCAGCGCGCGGTCAAAGCCCACCCGCAGCTTGCGCGCATCGAAGGCTTCGCGGCCACCATCACTCTTGACGATGACCGGCAGCTTGAGCTCGATGGTTTCCAGCGTGCTGAAACGCTCACCACAGGCTTCGCAACCACGGCGGCGACGGATGGTGGCGCCATCCTCGGAAACACGTGAGTCAATCACGCGGGTGTCGGTGTGCTGGCAGAACGGGCAATGCATGTTTCAAGCCTTGGACATCAGGCGCCGCGCATGCGACGTGGAAAACCTGTAACGCAGATACAACAAACCCCGGGCCGGGGCAAGCGCCCAACCCGGGGTAATGCGGTCAGCTCAGGGCAGAACGGGCATCAAGAACCACTGACACCCGGCGCCGATCAGCCATAAACCGGGTACTTGCGGCACTGCTCGCTGACGGCATCACGCACGCGGGCGATGACGGCCTCATCGGCCGGCGCGTCCAGCACGTCGGCGATCCAGTTGGCCAGCGCGACGCAGTCGGCTTCCTGGTAACCGCGGGTGGTGATGGCCGGGGTACCCAGGCGCAGGCCCGAGGTCACGAACGGCGAACGCGGGTCGTTCGGTACCGAGTTCTTGTTGACGGTGATGTGGGCCTTGCCCAGCGCGGCTTCCGCGTCCTTGCCGGACACGTCCTTGCCGATCATGTCGACCAGCATCAGGTGGTTCTGGGTGCCGCCGGAGACGATCTTGTAGCCGCGCGCGATCAGCGTGGTGGCCATGGCCTGGGCGTTCTTCACCACCTGCTGCTGGTAGGCCTTGAATTCCGGCTCCAGCGCTTCCTTGAAGGCCACGGCCTTGGCGGCGATGACGTGCATCAGCGGACCGCCCTGGATGCCCGGGAACACGATCGACTGCAGCTTCTTCTCGATCTCTTCGCCAGCGCCCTTGGCAATGATGATGCCGCCACGCGGACCACGCAGGGTCTTGTGGGTGGTCGAGGTGACCACGTGCGCGTGTTCGATCGGGTTCGGGTACACGCCGGCAGCGACCAGACCGGCGACGTGCGCCATGTCCACGAACAGGTAGGCACCGACCTTGTCGGCGATGGCGCGGAAGCGCGCCCAGTCGATGACCTGCGAATAGGCGGAGAAACCAGCCACCACCATCTTCGGCTTGTGCTCCAGTGCCAGGCGCTCGACTTCGTCATAGTCGATCAGGCCGGCTTCGTTCACGCCGTACTGGATCGCATTGAAGATCTTGCCCGAGGCATTGACCTTGGCGCCGTGGGTCAGGTGACCACCATGGGCCAGGCTCATACCCAGGATGGTGTCGCCCGGCTGCAGCAGCGCGAAGTAGACAGCCTGGTTGGCCTGCGAGCCGCTGTGCGGCTGCACATTGGCGTAATCGGCGCCGAACAGCTGCTTCAGGCGGTCGATGGCCAGCTTCTCGGCGATGTCCACGTACTCGCAGCCACCGTAGTAGCGCTTGCCCGGGTAACCCTCGGCGTACTTGTTGGTCAGCTGGCTGCCCTGCGCTTCCATCACCATCGGGCTGGCGTAGTTCTCGCTGGCAATCAGCTCGACATGGTCTTCCTGACGCTGGCACTCATCGGCAATGGCCTTGGCCAACTCGGGATCGTAGGACTCGATACGGGCTTCACGCGGGAACATCACAGCTCCTGGTACGGGGGCGAGGGAGCTGTTGATTGTAGCGCTTCCTTCGCCCCCCGGCCCGGCAGCGGTCGGTGCCACCTGCAACCAGCATCACGGCCCGAAAACGAAGAAGGCGCCCCGCAGGGCGCCTTCCAGGGAGCCGGCCGCAGCCTGGCTCAATGATTGAACACGATGTCGGCGATGATGCCGGTGGCGATGGCCACCATCAGCATGTTGCCGCGGTCATCGCGGATCCAGCGGTGGCCGTAGGGCGGGCGGCGCACGTGGTAACGGTTGTAGTCGTTGACCACATAGACCGGGCCGCCGTAGTAGTTGCTGTAGCGGTGGCCGCGCTCGAAACCATACGGGCGGTACACCACGCGCGCCGGCGGTGCGTAGTAGCGGCGGTCGTTGTGACGGGCGTCGCGGTAACCCTCACGGTAGCCATTGGCATAGTGGCGACGGTCGTCCCGACGCTCATGGCGGTCGTGGCCGCGGCCGCGATCATGGCCCCTGCCGCGGTCGTCCCAGCCGTGGCGGCCACGGTCGTGTCCGTCACGGTCACCCGCCGCCGCCGGCCATGCCGGGGTTCCGGTTATAATCGGGGATTCCCTTTTGCCTTTGGCTCTGTCCTCGCTGGACCGGGCGCAGGCGTGCGCTACGGAGACGTCATGTCCTCGCAATACATCTACACCATGAACCGCGTCAGCAAGGTGGTCCCGCCCAAGCGGCAGATCATCAAGGACATCTCGCTGTCGTTCTTCCCCGGTGCCAAGATCGGCCTGCTGGGCCTGAACGGCGCCGGCAAGTCCACCGTGCTGAAGATCATGGCCGGCGTGGACACCGATTTCGAGGGCGAGGCCCGCCCGCAGGCTGGCATCAAGGTCGGCTACCTGGAGCAGGAACCGCGCCTGGACCCGGCCCAGACCGTGCGTGAAGCGGTCGAGGAAGGCGTGGGCGAAGTGCTGCAGGCCCAGGCCGCGCTGGACAAGATCTACGACGCCTATGCCGAGGAAGGCGCCGACTTTGATGCACTGGCAAAGGAACAGGAACGGCTGGAAGCCATCCTGGCCGCTGGCGATGCCCATACGCTGGAGAACCAGCTGGACGTGGCCGCCGATGCGCTGCGCCTGCCGCCGTGGGACGCGGTGATCGGCAACCTGTCCGGCGGTGAAAAGCGCCGCGTGGCACTGTGCCGCCTGCTGCTGCAGAAGCCGGACATGCTGCTGCTCGACGAACCGACCAACCACCTCGACGCCGAGTCGGTGGAATGGCTGGAGCAGTTCCTGGCGCGCTACACCGGCACCGTGGTGGCCGTCACCCATGATCGCTACTTCCTGGACAACGCCGCCGAGTGGATCCTGGAACTGGACCGCGGTCGCGGCATTCCGTGGAAGGGCAACTACACCGAATGGTTGATGCAGAAGGACGAGCGCCTGAAGCAGGAAGACAACCAGGAAAAGGCCCGCCAGAAGGCAATCCAGAAGGAACTGGAGTGGTCGCGCCAGAACGCCAAGGGTGGCCGCACCAAGGGCAAGGCCCGTCTGGCCCGCCTGGAAGAGCTGCAGAGCGTTGACTACCAGAAGCGCAACGAGACCAATGAAATCTTCATCCCGCCGGGCGAGCGCCTGGGCAACTCGGTGATGGAGTTCAAGAACGTCTCCAAGAAGTTCGGCGAGCGCCTGCTGTTCGACAACCTGTCGATGATCATCCCGCCGGGTGCCATCGTCGGCATCATCGGCCCGAACGGTGCCGGTAAGTCGACCCTGTTCAAGATGATCACCGGCCAGGAAAAGCCCGATTCGGGCGAGATCGTGGTTGGCCCGACCGTCAAGCTGTCCTACGTCGACCAGAGCCGCGATGCGTTGACCGGCAACCACAACGTGTTCCAGGAAATCGCTGGCGGCCTGGACATCCTCAACATCAACGGTGTCGAGATCCAGTCGCGTGCCTACATCGGCCGCTTCAACTTCAAGGGCCAGGACCAGCAGAAGCTGGTCGGCTCGCTGTCCGGTGGTGAGCGTGGCCGCCTGCACATGGCCAAGACCCTGCTGCAGGGTGGCAACGTGCTGCTGCTCGACGAACCGTCCAACGACCTGGACATCGAAACCCTGCGTGCGCTGGAAGATGCATTACTGGAGTTCCCGGGCAACACCTTCGTCATTTCGCATGACCGTTGGTTCCTGGATCGCATCGCCACGCACATCATTGCCTTCGAAGGTGACTCGCACGTGGAGTTCTTCCAGGGCAACTACCGCGAGTACGAAGAGGACAAGAAGCGTCGCCTCGGTGACGATGCCGGTCCCAAGCGCCTGCGTTTCAAGGCACTGAAGTAATACCCGACAGACGGCCGCCCAGTGCGGCCGTCTGCTTTTGGCGGTACCCGCAGATCGCGCAACCGCCGCTTGAGCCCCTCTCCCGCCTGCGGGAGAGGGGTTGGGGTGAGGGCAAGTTCTGCGCGGAAACCGACAGCGCTTGCATTAGCCAAAAAGGCTTGAAGAGCGGGTGAAGCACCCCTCATCCGCCCCTTCGGGGCACCTTCTCCCGCAGGCGGGAGAAGGGACAGCAAGCCGCTTGTCCGTCGGAATTCCCCATGTCCCTGCTAGACCGAATCTTCAAACTGCAACAGCACGGCACCAGCGTCCGTACCGAGGTGCTGGCCGGTATCACCACCTTCCTGACGATGTCCTACATCGTCTTCGTCAACCCGGAAATCCTCGGCACCACCGGCATGGACCCGGGCGCGGTGTTCGTGGCGACCTGTCTGGCGGCGGCAATTGGCTCGGCGGTGATGGCATTGGCCGCCAATTACCCGGTCGGCATGGCACCCGGCATGGGCTTGAATGCGTTCTTCGCCTTCACCGTGGTGGGTGCTGCAGGGCTGCCCTGGCAGCAGGCGCTGGCGGCGGTGTTCATTTCCGGCATCGTGTTCTGGGTCCTCTCACTGACCGGCATCCGCGCCTGGCTGGTGGCCGGTATTCCCGCCTCGTTGCGCTCGGCAATCGTCGCCGGCATTGGTCTGTTCCTGGCCATCATCGCGTTGCAGAAGTCGAACGTGATCGTTGCCAATGAAGACACCATGCTCACGCTCGGGCCGCTCAATACCGCGCCGCCGCTGCTGGCCCTGGCCGGCTTCCTGCTGATCGCCATCCTGGAAGCGCGCAAGGTGCGCGGCGCCATCCTGATCGGCATCCTCGCCGTCACCGGCATTGGCTGGGCGATCGGCTCGGTGCAGTACCAGGGCATCGTCTCGCTGCCGCCAAGCCTGGCCCCGACCTTCCTGCAGCTGGACCTGCCTGGTCTGCTGCATCACGACGGCGGCGCGCCGCTGGCGGTGTTGCTGCAGGTGGTGCTGGTGTTCGTGCTGGTGGAAGTATTCGATGCCACCGGCACCTTGTACGGCGTACTCGGCCGCGCCGGGCTGCTGAAGCTGGAAGATGGCAAGAAGCGCTTCAGCCGCGCATTGCTGGCCGACAGCAGCGCGATTGTCGCCGGCTCACTGCTGGGCACCAGCTCCACCACCGCCTTTGCCGAAAGCGCCTCCGGCGTGCAGGTCGGCGGCCGCACCGGCCTGACCGCGCTGGTGGTTGCCGCGCTGTTCCTGGCCGCGCTGCTGTTCTCGCCACTGGCGGCGATGGTGCCGTCCTATGCCACCGCGCCGGCGCTGCTGTTCGTCGCCGGGCTGATGCTGCGCGAGCTGGTGGAAGTGAAGTGGGATGACCTGACCGAATCGGTACCAGCCGCCCTCTGTGCGCTGGCGATGCCCTTCACCTACTCCATCGCCAACGGACTGGCGTTCGGCTTCATCGCCTACGCAGCGCTGAAGGCCGGTACCGGCCGCTGGCGCGAAGTGCATCCAGCAGTCTGGTTGGTGGCGGGTTTGTTTGTGCTGCGCTACGCGCTGGAGTGATCGCTGGCGCTGCGCAACCCAAACGTGAGCGGGTTATCCCACCCGCATCACCACCACGGTTGCAGCCAGCACAGCCATCATGCTGATCAACGAGAACAACCCCAGCGCCAACAGGCTGCGCCACATGGTCGACCACAGCGGCCGCGCCTGGAAAAACTGCACCAGCGACACAACGCTGTAAGCCATGCCCAACACTCCCGCCATGACCTGGGTGTACGGCACCCACCGGTGCACCGCCATCAGTACCGACCAGATGACAAAGGTCTGTACAGTCAGCAAGGTGGTGATCACCAGCCACTCAGGATAATTCAGCTTGCTGTAGCGGCTGAAGACCAAACGAAAAACGATGGCTTCGATGGGCAGTAGCATCAGCGTGAACGCCGCGAAGTGCGACTCGACCCAGGCGGAAACCGCCCGATTGGCAGCCATGAACTGCAGCACCTCGCCCGGCAATGTTCGGCCTGAAAGCATTGCCTCAGACGCACCGCCGTCCAGGATGCTTGTGCCGGTGATAAGCCGGTTCAACAACAGCACGGCCGCCGCCATCATCGTGATCAGCAACAGCGGCTTGACCTGGTTGCCACGCCGCCCTTCGATGTAATCGCGCAGCAACTTGCCCGGCTGCAGCATCAGCTGCTTGAGCGAATACAGGATGCCCCGGTCCATATGCAGCACGCTGTGCTCCAGTTCATGGCCCAGGAAATGCCAGTCAATACGATGCACCGGCGTTGGCTGCCCACAGTTCGGGCAATACTTCTGCTCAGGACCGCCGGCTACGCGATCGCAATTGATACAGCTGGTGTCGACGTGCATCCCCATGCACCGCCCCCGTTGATGGCAAGGCAGCATTCTAGAACGAGGCGGAGAATCTCCGCCATCGCCCCGCGATGAACAGCCAGCACCCCTTGCTGCGGTATCGCTTACCTGGGGTTGCCCACCACCATCTCGACGCTGGCCACGAACGGGACGCTTGCCCCAGGGCAAGAGCCGATCCTGCCCTTTCTTAGTTGTACTGAATGGTGAACGTCGCGGCACCGTTCGCCGTGCCGGGAGTCACCCTACCCACCCGGGTCTGGATGTAACGCGCACGCAAGGGCAGGCTCAGGGTACTGCTACCAGCCACGCTGGAGCCCAGCTCGATGTTCTCGGCAAACCGTACCGCCTTCTCGGCATTGCCGCTGAGCTGGACCAGCTCGATGCCTATACCCGCAGCCGAGTTCGCAATCGCACTCAACGGCAACACCCCCGGCAGATTGGATGCATCCTGCAACGCATCCAGCCGGATCCCGATCCTGCTCTGGAACTGCGCGACATTGCTACCCTGGCAGTCCAGGCGGATATCGAAATCGCGATTGATAGCGCGCGTCCCCACGCCGGCAAATGTGCTTGCAGGCACTGTCCCGAACTCGACGACGATGTTGCGGCTGCCCGCCTGCACCGAGCATGTTGGATTCACCACCGTGGTACCCGCTCCCTTGAACGTCGATACAAGCACCGGCTTGCCGACCCCATCTCCATCGAAGTAATAGGTCGTGAATCTGCCGCTGGGAGCGATCAAGCCAGAACCTGTGACTGGCGCCGTCTTGATCAACTCCACGCGAAAGAAACCACCGGCAAGATCCACCGCGCCGTTGGTATTCACCGGGAGTACGTGTGGATAGTACGCTTGCACCTGCCCGGAATCGCGATAGACGCGAATCCCGATGCCGGCGACATCAGTCGCACGAACATTGCTCAAGCCCGGCACCAGCGTTTGTTGTCGCGCATTGTTATAAATGCCGATGACGCTGCTGGCTCCCGTACATCTGCCCACACTGGAACGCTGATCGATATTCACCACCAACTCCTTGATCAGCCCGCCCACCGGCAAGCTCGGTAGTATCACCAGTTGCCCCATGTCCATCTGCACATCCTGCGGCACGAAAATGCCGGTGCTCAACGAGCAAGCGGCCTGCACCACAGGCGCCAGCGACGCCAACACAACACCAGGCAATGCTGCCCGCAACAGGCAGGCACGCTCATGAATCGATGACATATTGCCTCCATCGTTATGGAAGCCGGCAGCACTGCAGCTACTGGGCCGGCGGTTGATAAGCGATGCCGCAAAGTCAAAGACGACAACCACCTGGCGCAGCGCGCAGACGAGAGGTCGACTGATTTGTTTCGCACATACCTGCGTCGTGCCCGCTGTACATGCAGCGCGGCCGAACATGCTCAACAGGTTTTCCGTACGAGCGCAGGCTGCAGTTGACTGCAGTGCGATCCGACGCGTGGCGTCAGCTGTGGTTGAAGGTCAGGTCAAAATCACGGAAGCAAGCGGTGTTGCAATGGAACGAACGCCGCCCCGCACCGCCCGTCCACTTTCCCGCAGGGAAAGCCAACGATTCAATTCAGACAGCCAGCACCTTGATCGGCATAGCCAAGCACATAGGCAAGCACCTCCGTTTGCTAGTTGAATCGAACGCAATCAGGCGTATCGACTACACCACTGATGTCGGAGTGAACGCACGACACCACGCTTTAAAACCAAAGCAAATAATACAGAGCCAAAGCACCAACCGAACCCGAACGGGTGATTCCATGGGCCATCGGCCCGCCAAAAAAAACACAGACGAAACCCGGAACACTATCCAACAAACGGCAGCAGCTGTGCAAACACACATGCCCTGGATCAGCCCGGACCCGACAACAACATCGAAAACTTCATCAACACAACCACTCGGCCCGTATCGGCAAGGCGGTACAATTCAATTGTACTGGATCGTAAACGTCGCCGAACCTGCTGCTCTACCAGGAAGCACCGCACCCGCCCGGGTCTGGATATAACGGGCACGCAATGGCAGAACCAGTGTCCCAGCACTCATGACACCGGTCGCGAGTACCATGTTTTCTCCGAAACGCACAGGCTGCTCGCCCTGACTTTCGCTGCGGACCACTTGAATCGCAATACCGCTGGCTGCATCCGCAGAAACAGCCAACGCCAACGCCCCCGGAAAATTGGATGCATCCCGAAGGGCATCCACACGAATTCCCACCGTGGAATTGGCTACATTGGAGCTTTGACAATCAAGCTCGATATTAAAGTCGCGATTCGCGACAATGGCCCCAACTCCGGAGAACGCACTACTCGACACGGGACCGAAATTGACAGCGATGTTCTGGCTACCAGCACTAACCTTGCAGGTGGGTGGCTTGATAATTGCACCTCCGTTGCGAAGGTTCAGCGTAACCATAGGAGTTCTTGCATTATTCAGCACCTGCCCCACAAAAACCCCATCACCTCCAATTTTGCCACTACCTACAGCCGCACTGGTTTTAATCAATTCGACGGTCACAGTGGATGCTGGAATGCCCAAGATTTGCCCAGGCCGGTAGTATATCTCCGCAGGGTAGTAGGACGAGCTCAACCCGCCACCATTACCAGTCAATGTCTGCGTTATTCTGATTCCAATCCCGGGGACAGCGGTGATAAGCCCCCCCGGCACCCCTGAAACGTAGCCATTGGAAGTAGCTTGGAAAATCGCCAATGAAGAGCTGTTTGGTCCAAACGGGTCGCAGATGAAAGTAGTCGCGCTCTTCGGACTGATGTTAAAGCTACGCAAAAGAATTACCCCCCCAACCGGCAAGCTGGATGGAACACTAATTTCGCCTAGATTGATGTCGATGTTCTGCGCAGCGAAGCTTACGAGTGGATTGACGCGGCAATTAGCCGAAGCATGTTGGGAATAAGCCACTCCTAGCACTGCGAGCACGGCACCAGCAAACAAGCGCACCGATGGATGGATCACCGACATACCGTCTCCATTGAAGTTACTCCGAGCTGATCATCGCCAGAAACGGGCGCCACCTGATAGTCAAACACACAGCGCTGCGAGGCTTGCGAACCCCATTCAACCTGCAGCCGACCGCTATCATCCTCACTGCGCACATAGAGACGACCGCCCTGTCCGACCAGGCCAACCAGCTGCCCCTGCTCATCCTTTACGGAAGCGCCCAAAGGTAGCGACTGCCCTGCAGCACCGCGCACACTGATCAACAGTGCCCTGCCACTACGCGTTTGGAATCGAAGCAAACTGATAGCACCCGCGTAAGGTGCTATCGACTGGCTACTGGACTCCAGTTCAACATCACGTGACATCTCCGCCGGATCAAGGGTGACGGCGTTGAGCCGGTAGGGCGATACATACGGCACCACGGCATAACCGCGACCATCCACGCGCAATCCCAGTGCATTGGTCAAGCGTGCGTCGGTAGCGCCGGGAGCATGCACCAGCACCATCGTGTCGCCGCGATACGGAGCGAAGGTAACGCCACCGCCATGCACTACCGCGTTGCCACTTGCACTGAGCGACAATTGGCGGAAGTCGTCGGAGTATCCATAGGCGCCATTGAGGGTCGCATAGCGGCCTCGATAGCCTGCCGAAGCCATCACACTGCTGCTGCCATTGCGACTGTCGGTCAAGGTCAGTCCATAGTCGATATTATGGTCTGCGCCAGCCGAGCCACTGATGCCGATGCGACTGCTTTCGTAGCCGTTGCTGCGATTTCCGGCACCGCCATTACGCATGCCGATATCCGCATTGAACGCCATCGACCGACCACGCCTGCCCAATGGCATGCTCACGCTGAGCAGATATTGGGTATCGCGGACCGCGGGCAGACCTGCTTCGGTACGCACCGCCGAGAAACCAAAGTTCACCGCACGCCAAGCGTTGCTGTAGCCCACCTGGTACTGCACGCTGGTACCTGCAATATCGTAGAAATCCCGTACCGACCCAGTCACATACAGTGCACCCCAGCCTTTGGCCAGCGGCTGGTTCAAGGTCAACTGGAACTGACTGCGTTGCCGTCCGTAACGCTGCGCGTCGAACCCACGCGAAATTGCATCGCGATGGTTCAACGCATCCTGCAGGCTGTAGTAGCCACGGGTTGAATACCGGTACGCAGCCAGCGTCACATTGGTACCCAACGGACCAATCAGGTTGCTATAGCTCAGCCGCATGCTCGAGCCCCACCTATCCTGGCCTTCCTGAAAGCGCGAACGCGCATGCGTCATGTCAAACGACAATGCGCCTACCGGCGTTGCCAGACCGGCTCCGTACAATAGCGCGGCATAGTCCTGGCTCAACAGGCCACCGCCATACAAGGTCAGACGATTGCCGATGCCCCGTTGGTAGGTACCCTGCGCCAACCAGGGCTCATCCAGCAGATTCTCATTGCGCACCTGGCCAACCGTGAAGGCGTAACGCGACATCCCAGGGCGCAGCATCTGCGCGACCGCACCAAACGGGACCTTGAAGGAACGAGTGCGACCGTCGGCCTCGACAACACTCACGTCAAGGTCGCCGCCGTAGCCGGTTGGATACAGGTCATCGATGACGAAACTGCCTGGTGATACCGTGCTGGAGTAGATCAGCTGCTGGTTCTGCCGAATCTCCACACGCGCGTTGGTCTCGGCGATACCGCGTATCACTGGCGCGTAGCCACGCAGCGAATCAGGCAGCATGCGATCGTCGGTGGCCAAGCTGACACCGCGATAACCAACTGAATCAAACAACTCACCACTGGTGTAGGCCTCACCAACGGTGAGCGCCCCCCCAACCCCTGCGAATCCCCGCTGGGCATAGGTTGCAATACGCTGCCAATGGCTACCCGCACCCTCGTTCCAGGTCAGGTTGGAGTCCTGCCGAAACTGCCATCCACCCAGGTTCAACCCCAGGTTCAACCCCAGGTTCAGCCCAAGATAGGCACTCCGATTGCGCTGACTCACCACACCACGGGTCTGCCCATCCACCATATTGAAACTGTAGCCAACGAAGCCTGCATTGATGCCGCGGTCCCATAGCGCCGGATTCACATAGCCGCGTGCCTCCCGGCGCAGGTTGACCTGCGGGATGCTCAAGTCATAGCGCAGATTGCCACTGTCATAGATGCCGAATGCATTGGGCATGCGCTCCTGTACCTGGAAGCAGGAAGCTGCCGTGTTGATGCTGGTATTGGCATCGACCGCCTTCAGTTGCTCGGTGTCCACCCCAAGCTCCTCAAGCAGCGCGATGTCCAGGCAGGCGCCAACCTCGCCCTGTCCATTGGCGCGGAACGGCAGGTCGCGGCGTCCCTTCCAACTGCCGTTTACATAGATATCCACACGATAGTCACCCGCCACCATCGGATTGCCATTGCTGAAGGCGGACAGATCGACCTTGGTACCAGAACCGGAAAGAAAGTTGGAGTCGAACTGCGCAACTTCGGGAGCAGCTGGCCTGGCCGGGCCACCGCTTACCAACAACGCCTGCTCGCCGAGATTGCCGTTGGGCTCAGGAGCAGGTGCTGGCGCCGCCCATGCATGCAACGGCAGCGCCGCGCCCACCGAAATAAGGAAGATCGGCAGCAATCGGCCCTTGCCCACTGCTGCATCGACAACTGACCTCCGAATTGATGATGACAACCTGCTCTCAATCACACCGGCTTCCTTCAAAACGATCGCAACCGCGAACACGCTCAATCCATCGAGCTTCCACTCAGGGACCAGCCACTACGATGGCGCTGTTCTCTACCCTTCCGCCGTAGTCGTTGATGGTGATGAAGCGCACCTTGTCGACGGGGCCATTGGCATCCAGCAGCAATTGCTGGTTGGGGCCGACCATCTTTCCTTTCTCTTCAATCAGTCTGTCTGCGTTGGCGTTGACCGCATGCACCTCCGCCAACGTCACGTGGTAGGGCGTTGGATTCTCTGCGCGCAGCTTTCCGCCCGACCAGCTCCAGAGCAGCTTCGGCGGCGCATCGTTGGCGGTATCCGGCAACCCTTTGGGGCGATAGAACAGCTTGATCCGCGAGCGGAAAGCCACCTGCAGATAGTTCTGCTCTTCACCGGACTCTTTCGGCGATGGAGCGACATCCAGTACGTTCAACCAAAACAGCGACTCGCGATCCTTCGGCAGGTCGGCGCCGGTGAAGATCACCCGCAACGCCTGACTGCGGCCCGCCTCGACACGCGCGATAGGCGGCGTCAGCAAGAATGGAGCATCGCTGTTCTCCGCCGTCTGCTCGGGATTGCCGCTGTCGATCCAGCTTTGCACCAACGAAGGCGCCTCGCCGACATTGTTTACCTACACTGTGATTTCCCGCACCTGCTCAGGGTAGATCACCCGTGTCCCGCTGATTACCACGCCCGCCAGGGTCGGCGGGCAGAACGACACCATCAACACCGCGCCCAGCAGTGCTTTGGGGAAATGTGATTTCATCGCAGCCACTGCTTTCTTGCGCGGAACAGATTCCCTCGACCAGGCGTATTGCCGGCCGAGGGTCCCGACAACTGCAATCAGTTGTAGATGATCGTGTACTTCACGCTGCTGGTGACTTCACCCGGGGTCGCCGCACCTTGCGCGTAGTACTCAACCGCGTAGTTCAGGTTTGCCGAGCCGTCCGCAGCAACAGTGACCCATTGCGAATTGGTCTGCGGCTGGCCGGCACCTGCCGCCGTGATCGGCAGCGCAAGATTGTTGCTGCCCAGCAGCTGCAGCTGCACCTGGGTTGCTGCGTTGGCGGTTGCGGTGTTGTTCAAACGACCGCTACTGGCATCGATGGTGGCACCCGGCTCGAAGTAGGTCGCCACATTGCCGGAATCGCATTGGGTCAGACTGATCGAGAACGGCGTGCGGCCGGCAACCTGACCACTGGCGGCCAGCGCATTGGCGCCAACAGTCGGCAGTGTCACGGTGAAGTCCTTGCCCTGCGGCGTGGAAACGGTGCAGGTCTTGTCGGTGATTTCACCATTGAAAGTAATGGTGCCGTCGGCGGCGCTGGCGACGAACGGGACTGCGGCCAGTACGAGTACTGCGATGATGTTGACGTTGCGCATTGCGATTACCTTGCTCTGATTGAGTGGAAGTGGGTCCGGGGCAAGCAAGGAGTTCAACGAAGCAACACTCAGTCCTTGACTCGCTTCCCGATCAGAACTCGACAGCTGCTGTTCGAGAACTGGACGAGAAGTTATCAGGAACAAATGTGACGCTCTCCACATAAATTGCCAATTAGCCATTCCAATCAAATCTGCAACAGCCCTTCGCATGACGCTTGCACATGCAGCACATGCGGGGGATCTCGTGTACCCGGATTCCATCCAGCACAGTTGATCAGCCAGAAATTCAAGCTGCGGTGGATTTGGAGCGACTTGATCGTGATCACTCAACACGCGTGATGTCCGCGAGCAGAACGGAATGTTGCCTCTTCTGCTCTGCTTCCCACAGGCGCCTACTGAAGCTCCCAAACGCGGAGTACGGCCATGATTCGTTCTCTCCTGCTAAGTGCGGCGTTGCTTTCGATCACTTCGGCAACCAACGCAAGTCAAGGCACCATTCGCTTCGTGGGACGCATAGTTGATTCGGGCTGCAACATTGGGCTGGTGCGCGATCAGCAACAACTGAACCTGGATACCTGCCCGATGTCTGCGCAAGGCGCGCAGCTGCAGGTATCCACCCTGGCAACCGGCGATGTCATCACGTTGGCCGCCTACCACAAGCAGGCAGGCCTTTCGGCGCATCCAGGCGAAGCTCCCGAGCGCGTTTTTTCCCAGAGCTATGCATTGCAGACTCGCCCCGGGCAATCGGCAAAAGCAGGCTATCTGGTGGTGGTCACCTATCCGTGACATCCCCGACGGCAACCGGCAGGCTTGAAGGCCTGCCCGGTTCCGGTGCAGTCAACCACCATCATCCGACACTTGAGCTGCATTCACCGAGATCGGCGACCCGGGCCCATCATTCGACGCGCAGCGATGCGTGGATCCTGAAATCGGGCTATACCACAGGCCCTGGCGTTAACTCGCGGGGTCACGCTGCGGACACACGCGCTGCATCCTGGACTCGAGCCGCCCGCACACTCCAGACAGCCAACAACAGCAACCACCCGAGCGCATACATCGACGCAACAATCATCTGCGTCCAGATGCCCGGCGCGAACTTGCACAACGCCATCGCTCCACTCAGCGCAACCACAGCCACAATGGGAAGGCGCGACATCAAGGGATCGGCCAGCAGCGCGTAGCGCCGCAGGAACAGACAGGCCGTGAGCAGGCAGCCGGCCAGCGCTGCCCAAGCGATGCCCGCGATGCCGGTGACCGCGGGCACCAGCAACAACACCAGCGCATTGAGACCACTGCCCATCAATTCGTAGCGCATCGGCAACACGGTGTTGCCAATCGCATAAGCGTAGCGTGCGAGCAACGCATTCCACGCGCCAAATACAATCACGCAGGCAAACCACGCCAGCAACATCGGCAACGCGCCCTGCTCCATGCCGGCAGGCAGCAACAGCTTCACCAGCGATGGCGCGCTGGCAATCATGCCGGCCGCGGCGGGAATGGTCAGGGTAGCCGTCACCAGCAGCCCGAGACGTAGTGCGTTGCGTCGAGCGGCCTCGTCTTCGCCCAGCTGCGCCATGCGCGCCAGCACCACTTGATTGAGGCTCATCAGTGCGACCAGCGGCAGGTTGACCAGCTTGCGCGCCAGATTGACCAGCGTGATCGCGCCTTCGCCCAGGAACGAGGCACAAATGCGCTCCAGCAAGACCAGTCCTTGGCTGGCACCTGCACTGGCGAGCAACGGCCCAAGCCGACTGTACAAGCCGTACGCATCGGCTTGCTGCCAGTACCAACGCCACGGCCGCCAGCCACCGCGCCACAGCAGCGGCAGCACCGAGAGCAGCATCAACACCGCACCAGCAACAAAGGCCCAGGCCAGATCGCGTTCATTGGTTGCCGAGCGCTGCATCAACAGCAACAGCACCGCCGGCAGGTTGTACAGAAACGAACCCAGACCAGCCACCAGGAAGCGTTGCTGGGCCTGCCCTATCGCTGCTGCCAATGCATGCACCAGCAGCATCGGCACCACGCAGGACAGAATCAACAGGCTGGACGCGGCCGTATGCTGCACGCCCGTCGCCAGGCCAGGTCCGATCAAGCGGACCCAGATGCCCGCGCCTGCAGCCAGCGCAATCGTGATCAGCGCGCCCACCAGCAGCAGACCCAGCATCTGCGTGGACACCCATGCGGGTTGCCGCGGACCTTCCAACTGCTGGTACAGCGGCAACGCGGCGGACGACAACAGGCCTGCAGCCAGCGTCATGCGGATGGCTTCGGGCAGGAACAACGCGACCAGGAAACCATCACTGCGCGCACCTGCGCCCCAGGCATCAACCAACAGCCATTCGCGGCCGAAGCCGAGCGCGAGCCCGGCCACCGTCACCAAGGTCAACCAGAGCGTGGCGCGGAACATGGCTCAGTGCAGCAGGGTCAGGATGTTCTTGCCACCCACCCGATAGGACAGGTTGTGCGGGCGTTCGCCCATGGGCTTTGCGCCGGTGCCGCCGATGATCTTGTAAGGCGGAACTTCCTTGGCCACCACGGTATTGGCGGTGATCACACAACCGCGTCCCAGGTGCGCACCGTGCGCAACCAGCGCACGGCTGGCGATCCACACATAATCCTCAATCACGATCGGGGCCGACACCGACCAGAATTCCGGCGCGGTCAGATCATGCGTCCCGGCGATGATCAGCACGTGCGATGCAATCGCGACGTGGTCGCCAATACGCAGACCCGCACGCGCATCGATCTGGCAATGCCAGGCAATCACGCTGTCCTTGCCGATCACCAGGCTGTCCATGCCCAGTACCTCGGTGTTGCGCCAGATGGTGGAGCCCTCACCAATCTTTGCGCCGCCGATGCGCAACCAGGTCAGGCGCACCCAATGGAACGGCACCTTGTTGATGGCGATGTTGTAGATCTGCTCCCACAGGCGCAGGCTGCGATCCTTGAACGTCGTCCAGTTGATGCCGTAGCGCGGTACCAGCTTGGTCGGCAACTCGGTCTTCAGCTGGTGGTAGAGCCGCTTCCCGAGTGGATGCTCGAGGCGCCACTCGATGTCCACCGAGCAGATCGATACCCGTACCTGATCGCCGCTGCTCTCCTCGAACGCGCCTTCGTTGGCCAACAGCCACTCATAGGCCTCGGTCAACGCGGCCGGTTCCACGCCCATGCGCGCAGCGTAGTCGCCAAGCCGCGAGCGCAGGTCGACGGAATGAAAAATACGATGCCTCATTGCTGCTTCCTCGAACTCGATAAGGGCCGACCCTCTGCGCCGGGTGGGACGGCGGCCGCGCTCTGCAGCCCCAGCCCCATCACCAGCCAGAACAAGGCCACCAGCACCATGGTGAAACTGTAGTAGTGATCAATCAGACCTGTCAGCAAGGCGGCGACCAGCGCGGTGGTACAGCCCATCCACAAGCCGTTGCGGCGGTCGATGTTGAGCACCTTGCCCTGCGGCCGCACCTGCCGCCACCAGCGCCAGGTCACCACGCAGTACAGCAGCATGCCGATCAAGCCCAGCTTGTACATGTAGTACAGCCACAGGTTGGAGATGCCGAGCAAGCCGCTGCCCGGCACCGGCGGCTCGGTACGGAAGCCTATACCCAACGGATAGCGCGCCACCGCCTCGGGGAAACGCTTGTACTCATCCACGCGCACCTCGGTACTTGCGTTGTCGGATGAGAACATCGTCGCCAGACGGTCCTGCAGCGGCGCATAGGTCACGGCCAATACGCCGCCGAGAATGATCCCAGCCATCACCATTGCCCGCGCATACGGCACCCGCAACCAGGACAGCCATAGCAGCACCACGCCGATAGCGAGGATGGCACCACGCGAACTGCTCAGCAGCAGCGCCGCGGCACCGAGCACGGCCACCGATGCGCCAAGCACGCGCCGCCAACCGTGTTGGTAGAGCCCGTAGAACGCGGCAAGTGGCACGAACATCGCCATCGCACCGCCGGTCAGGTTCGGGTGTACCCACGGCGAACCGAGGCGCGCGTTCTCGGCACTGAAGATGTCCAGCAAGGCTTCCGGGTGCGCGTAGCGCAGCTTCTCCAGCACCGGGATCATGTCCAGTGCGCTGCGTGATTTGACGAACATCCCCAGCGACAACAACAGCATCGCAAGATTGCCCAGCAGCAGCATCACCACCAGCTGCTCGCGCTGCTTTTCCTGCGACAGCATCAGTGGGGCCAGCAATAGCAATGACAGGTTGGCCAACCAGCGCACCCAGTTCACCGGACCGTTGCCGTCGGCCACGATCGTGACCTGACCCACCACGAACGGCAGCACGCTGAACGCCATCAGCAGCAGCATTCCGCGCTCGACGCTGCCCCACTGCGGCCGCTCCAGCCGCTGGAAGAACAACTGCAACGCAACCCCGGCCCAGGTCAACCCGAGCATGGCCTCGGCCACGGTGAAACGAAAACCCACCTGCAACGTACTGAACGGCATGAAGGTCGCCGCAAGCGCAAACAGCGACAGCCCGACCACCGGCCAGCGCAGAACCACCAGTGCAGCTGGCAGGCCAACCAGCAACACGAAGAATTTGGATGGCGGCAGGAACAGCAGCAGGCTGCCGAAGAGCAGACCGCACAGCACCGCGATGGTCGTGCCGAGCCTCATCGCGACGCCTCCTGCAGCAGTTGCGCCACCCGCTGCCGGTACGGTCCAGCGCCGTAGCGCTGTGCTGCGGTGATCAAGGCCTCGCGTGTTTCCTGAGCACCGCGCCCCGCTGCCGCTGCCAGCAGCGCTTCGCGCAACGAAGTGGCATCGCGCGGATCGAAGCGCAGCGACTGCGTCGGAGTTATCTCATCCAGCGCGCTGCCGGTGGCAACCGCAACCGGCGTGCCACACCCCAATGCTTCGATCACCGGCAAGCCAAATCCTTCCGCGGTCGCAGGATGCAGCAGACGTTCGGCGTCGTGGTAGAGCCGCGACAACTGCGCATCACTCAAGCCACTGCGCCAATGCAGTCCGGGCAGACCAGCCAGCTCCGCGCTTACATCAGCGCGATCACCTATCAAAACGAGATCCGGCAGCGCATTACCTTCCTCGCGCAGCGCCTGCCACTGTTGCAGCAGGAACGGAATGTTCTTGCGCGGCTCGCGGGTGCCGACCACCAGCCAATAACGTGCAGGCAAGCCTGGATCGGTTGCTGAACTGGGTGCCGCCAGCGGCAACACCGCGTTGGGCAACACCGAGGTCCGCGTGCTCGCACGCGGGTACAGCCGTGCAAGCTCGGTGGCGCTGAACTGCGACGGCGTCCAGATCGCATCGGCGGCACGTACCGCGTGCCCAATCATGAAGCGGTCCATTGCGCCATAGACGCGCCCGTGCAACCAACTGGCGTGGCGACCGGGCAAGGTCAGCTGGAAAACATCGTGCAGCAACAGCACCTGCCTGCGCAGCGTCGCTGGACGGCGCAGCGGCAAGCCGCTGTTGGCGGTGGCGATGTACAGTTCGATGCCCTGCTGGCGCAACGCATCCGGCAGGAAACCCAGCTCGAAGGCGATACGCGTACGCGGACGATGCAGGCCATTGCTAGCCACCGACGCAGGCGGACAGATCGCCAGCTGCCGGTGCGGGTGCCCATCCGGCGCCATGCTGAAGCGCACCAGTTCACAGCCCTCCGACAACAGCGCCTGCTCAAGCGCCAACACCTGACGGGCAATGCCCGAATGCGGCGCGGCGGTGACCGGCCGGTAATCGATGCCTATGCGCATGTCAGCTCGGCGTACACCGCCTCCAACTGGTCCGCGGAGCGCTGCCAATCATGTTGCGCACGCACGTAGTCACGGCCAGCCTCACCGGTGGCCCGCGCCAACTGCGGATCGGCCAACAACTGCAGCGCGGCTGCAATCAATGCGCCAGCATCCGCCCCGCCCTGATAGTGCGTGCCCCGTTGAACGTCCAGCCCGGATACCGCCTGTGCTGTGGCGACCACGGGCAAGCCCGCCGCCATCGCCTCCAACACCTTGAGTTTGGAACCGCCGCCATCACGCAGCGCGGCCAGGAACAGGCTGCTCTTGGCCTGCACCGGCTGCAGGCTGGGCACGAAGCCCTGCCACTCGATACGCGCATCGGGCCAACGTTCTGCCCATTGCGTCGGCAATGCGTAACCACACAGGCATAGCCGCGTCTGCGGCGCAGCCGCCCAGATCGCCGGCATGATCTCGTCCAGCAGCCACTCCACCGCATCGATATTGGGCGCGTACTCGAAGTTGCCGACGAACAGAATCCGCCCTGCGGCAGGATCGGCCACCACCTCGGCGAACGCTTCGGTATCGGTGCCATTGACGACCACGGCGATGGGCTGCTGGCTGTAGGCGGCCAGCACCTTGGCATCGTCCTCGGTCAAGGCCACTACCTTGCGTGCAGCACCTACGACCTGACGTTCCCAACGCTGGTAGCGCCAACGGTCCAGCCGCGCCAAGGGCCTGAACACCGCAGGCAGGCGGCTGTAAGTCACCTCGGCAAGCGTGGACTCGACGTTGTGCTCACTGAGCAGGAAGCCGCGCGCGTGCTGCTGCAGCGGTCCCCGGCACGGCTCATACATATAGGAATGCTCGAGCTGCACGACATCCCAGGTTTGCTGCAACAGCTGCTGCAAGGTACTGCTGAAGGCAGGTGCATGACCATTCACCGACGCCAGCAGCGGTGCCGGCGACAGCAGTCCAGCGAGCATCGTCTTCAGGGAGCGCAGCGGCCGCCGCTGCAGCACGATCAGCTCTTCCAGCAATGGCTCCAGCTGCGCCTGGGTGGCAGCATCCAGCGGTACCTTGCTTTGCACCAACAAGGTGATGCGATGGCCGCGCGCGGCCAGGCAACGCAACAGATGGTATTGGCGCAGCTTGCCGCCGCTGGTGGTCGGCCACGGCAGGTAAGGCAGGATCCACAGAATGCGCAGCGGTCGCATCACCACTCCAATACCGACAGCGACGTCGATACCGGCACATTGACTGCATCGCCGCTGCCGATCTCCTTGTGCGCGCCGCTCAGCACATCGTGCAGCACCGCCTGCTTGAGGCCATTGACCTGGACCTGCCCGGGTTGCGCGCCCCAGAACAACCAAAGTCGACGGCCGTCCGGGCGCTGCCAGCCAATGCTGATCATGCCCGGCGTGTTACCGGTAAACACCGGTGCCTTGCCAGGCACCAGACGCGGCCCCGTGATCTGCAACAGACGTTGCACCGCGCTGTACACCGGCTTGGCTGCAGCGGCTTCGTCCAGCAGCCCATAGCGGCGATCACGCGCACCTGCGCGCTGGTCCAGGTCACTCAGGGCGAACAGGAAAATCTTGTCGTAATCCAGCGCACTCATCAGCGCCAGGCGCCGGGTCACGAAGTCGGCCTGCCCCTGTGCGCCGATGATGGGCTGCTCTTCCTTGGGGCCGGCATAGCTGGACCAACCCCATTCGTCGGCCCAGATGTCTCGCGCACCGGCGGCACGCAGTGATGCATTGCCTTGCCGGGCACGCTGTACGAAGTCCATCGCATGCGCGTCGTCGCCTTCCGGATACAAGGAGTACGGGTGATAGGCGGTAATCACGTCCAGCGAGAACAAGCCGCCCTTGGCCAATGCTTCAACCATCAGCGCGCCACCACGGGTCGGCATCTGGCTGAAGTAGCCCATGCCACCCAACACGATCTTGCGACCTGGCGCCTCGCGGCGCATCGCCTCCACGCTGGTCAGCAGCAGCTGGCCGTAGGCGGCGGGATCCTCGCGTGGTTGCCAGAATGCCGGCAGGTTGGGCTCGTTCCACACCTGCCAGGCAACAACCTTGGGATAGCGCTGCGCCAGCTGCACCAAGGCGCGCGCGTAGAGGTTCGGATCCTTCGGCGGGTATTGGTCCGGGTTCGGACTGCCGGCTGGCGCTGAGGTGGCATGCGGCGCCGATCCGACCAGATACACCTCGGCCTTGAGACCACGGCGCTCCATTTCCGCCATCAAGGGATCCAGCACGTCCCAACGGAACTGGCCTTGGCGCGGTTCGATGGTGTCCCAATGCAGGTCCACCCTTACCCACTGCAGGCCCAAGGCCTGCAACTGATCCATCTGCTTGCGGTACTGGGTAGGCTCGAACCACAGGAAGTGTGCATTCACACCGAGATAATCAGCCCATACCAGCGGTCGCGGCGGCACCAGCTCCAGAGCCGCGCGTTCGCCCTTGGCGCAGGCAATAACGCCCCACAGCAGCGAACCGACCAGCACGGCTGACGCCAGTACCCGCAGCAGCCGCGCCTTGAACATGCCTGGTCCTTTCATCGCTTACGCTCCACAACCGATGTAAACAGTGCCGCAAACTCGCTGGCAATTGTCGCCCACTGGCGTTGCGCGCCCAGCGCGGACGCCGCTGTCGCCCAGCTGTGCGCCAATGACGGCTCATCCAGCAGGCTGACAATGCGTTCGGCCAAGGCGTGGCTCTGCCCCTGCGCATACACCACGCCGTTGCCGTAAGACACTTCTTCGGCAAACGCGCGTGCGTCCGAGGCAATCACCCCGCGCCCGCTGGCGTTGGCCCAGGACAGCGCGCCGCTGGTGCCGCGCATCCGGCCGAGCAAGGCGAGCTTCTTTGAATCGCGATACGGCAGCACCATCGCGTGATGGGCCTGCACGCAGTCCAGGATGCCGCTGGCGGGCAGGTCGAGCTGCCACTCGATGCGATCCGCGATACCTAGTTCGGCAGCGCTCGCTCGCAGCTGCGACAGGTAGTTGCCACGGCTGCCAAACGCCAGCTCCGGCGCCGATCCACCCGCCATGGTCACTGCAAGCCGCGCCTGTGGCCGCTGGCGAAAAACCGCGGCCAAGGCATCGAACAGGTCCTCGATTCCCTTGCCCGGATAGATGAAGCCGAAATACAGCAACTTCACGACCTCGCCTTCCGGCAATGTGGCAGCGGCGAATGCCGGATTGCCATGCGCGATGAAATGCACCTTGTCTGGCGCAACCTGCATCCGCTCAACCAGACAGCTGCCACCGGTACGGGTCAACGCCACCATTGCATCCAGACCAGCAGCCAAACTGCGCTCGCGCGCCAGCGTGCGTCGGTCCTGTGCCAGTGCCAGCAGCTGCGGCAAGGGGCGCGGCCAGGTCGCTATGCGGCGGGCCAGCCCCTGCGCAGGGTCCGGCGACCGCCATACCAGCCGCTCCGGGTCATGCACGGTTGCGCTGGTCGCCAGTTGTGGCCAGCGCGCACGCAATTGCTCCAAGGCGAGGAACTCGGGTCCACGTCCGCCGCCCAGCTGCGCATGGGCGATGTCCACGTCCCGCCAGAACGCTGCATCACTCGTGTCCCAGGCACCGTCTGCGCGCTGCGGTGGTACCCGCACATCAACGCCAGCACCATGCAGCGCCTCCATCCATGCCTGCGCATAGTCGGCGATGCCGTTCTGCAACGGCGGCAGCGGCGCGAGCAGCGCAAGCTTCACTCAGTACGCTCCGAGCCAACGACTGATCGGCTTCCAGAACCTGGCCGGGATTTCGAAAACGCGACGATTGAGCACGATGCCGTCGACACGCCCCAAGGCATCGCGCAGCAACGCCAGGGCATTTTCCACCGCCGGCACCGTGGTGCTGCGCGCCTGCACCACCAGAATGATGCGATCGCAGCCACGCAAGGCAATCAGCGCATGCTCATCACTCAATGGCGGCGCCTGCACGATCACCATTTCGCCGGGCTGCGCCGGCAGTGCGCCCTCGCGCACGGTATAGCCCTGCTGCCTGAGCACGATGGCCAGACGCGAAGCAATGAAGCTCACACCTTCGCCGGAGCGGCCCGAGGTCAGGCCCACCGACAGGCCATGCTCGGCAATCTGCTCCAGCGGCAGGCGGCAATAGATGCGGTACAAGGCTGCCCGCAGCGGCTGCGAGGCGTCCTGGTCGCGCTCGATCTCCGGCACCGTGGCCAGCAGGGGCACGTTGAAGGTTTTCTCGATGCGACCGCCGTCGTGGATGCGCTGGTCCATCAGGTACAGCAGGAACACCACCACCAAGGCCACGGCCAACGCCACCGGAATGGTCAGCAGCAGCATCAACATGCTCTTCGGGAACACGCGCGACGGGGTGAAGCTCGACTCACCGACCAGCGCCACATTGCTGAGGCGATTGCGGTTCAAGTCACGGATCACGCGCGCACGCAGCAGGTAGTCCGAATACTGGGCGAAGGTTTTTTCGGCCGAGCCAAGCTCCAGGCTAAGGCGCGACAGCGATGGCTCGGCCGCCATCACTTCTTCGCGCGAGGCCTGCAGCTGCTTGAGCTGCTCATCGATCTCGGCGATGTTGGCATCGATCTTGGCGACATTGATACGCGCATCCTGCATGTCCTGGCGCAGGCGGGTACCCAGGGCATTGGGCGCGACATTGCGCGAACGCACCACATTGTCATTGACCGCTGCGATCTCCGCTTCCAGTCCGGCAATACTCTCATCCAACGCACGTACCGGCGGCGCACCTTCCTTGAAGTTGCGCAGCAGATCCAGGCGCTGCTGCTTGAGTCCGTTCAACTTCAGCTTCAGGTCTTCGCGGGCAGGATTCAGGCTGATTTCGCGCTCGGTCACCACCTCGCCTGCGACAGCAGGCAACTGCCGGCCGGCCGCACCGAGAATGCCGAGCAGCGCCTCGCGCTCGGCCTGCAGCTCGCGGCGATGACGGTACAGCTTCTGCAGCTGGTCGGTCACGTCCTCGATGCGCTGTTCGACGCTGGTGGCATCGATGACACGCAGGCGATCACGCAGCTGCTGTTTCAGCTTGATGATGGTGTCGTTGAGCTCGGTGTTCTGCTGCTGGTAGAAATCAAACAGCGCATCGCCGCCAGCGGCATTGGCGCGCTCATCGAAATAAGCGTCCACCCAAGCCTGCGAGATGCCCTGCGCGACATGCGGGTCACCCCAGGTCACGCGCATTTCCATCACGTTCGAGCCCGGATCGTGGCTTACCGCCAGACGCTTTGCCAGCCGTGCAGCAAGGCGGTCCTCCGGCGGCGCCTTGTCCATCAGACCCACGCCGACGAACACATCACGCACGACTTCCTTGCACCAGGCCGCGGCCTTGCCCATATGGAACTTGAAGCGCGCCCAGCCGCCCTGCGGCGGTACCGATGACATCGCCAGATAGGCCTTGGCGACCCTCAGCATGACCGGCGCACTGGTCGCCATCTTCTCCTCATCCAGCAGCGGATCACGCTGCGGGCTCTGCTGCACGAAGCCCGATTCCGGGCCCGGCTGCACTGGCAACTGCACGCTGGCACTCTGCGTTGGCTTGACCAGCAGGCGCGCATCGGAGACGAAGCGATTGGGCAGCAGGAAGGCACCGGCCACCACCACGGCGATCGTGACCATCAAGGTCAGGCGAAACTCGCGGGCGAAAATAAACAGCAGACGCAGCGCGTCGCGAAGGCTACGGACTTCGATCACGGCACGGTTACCTCTGGCGTATTGATCCGGTAGGACGGCTCGTTTATCTGGTAATTGGCCGATGCGCCGAAACCACGGAACATCAGCAGCTGGCCGACGTACATGTCCACGCGCTGGATCGCATTGCCGATCCGCGAGCTGGGCACGAACACCAGGTCACCGCGCTGCAGCTGGACGCCCGGCTGGCCGTTGGTGGCAGGACTGAGCAAGGCGGCATAGTCGAAGAAATAGACCTGCTGCACGCCTTCATCATCCTGCCGCACCAGCGCCACATGATGGCTGTCGGCGGTTGGTAGCACGCCACCGGTGGCGGTGATGGCCTGTGGCACGGTCACCGCCGACATCAGGTCGAAGGTGCCCGGGTTGCGCACGGCACCGCCAACATAGACGCGGCTACCGGGCGCTTCAGCGATATTGATGGTCACCCGTGGCTCGCGGTAAATCGCATCCAGTCGCTGGGTCAGCTCTTCACCGATGGCTTCCGGGGTCCGTCCGCCAGCCTTGACGATGCCGATGAACGGATAGGCGATGTTGCCGTCGGGCCTGACCCGGTACAGCGTTGCCTCATCCTTCTCGGCGGGCGTCTGCGCGTCGCGCACGATCCGCAGCACATCGCCGGTATGTACCTTGAGCACCGGCTTGGGTAGCTGATCCGGGCTGAAATTGCTGATCTGGCGCTCACGCACCACCTTGCCGGTGGGCAGCTGGACTACGTTGGACATCGCGCAGGCGGTGAACAACAGGGTAAGCAGCGCCGGCAGCGCCAATCGCAGGGACTTCATGATTGCCTCCAATAGCCGGTAAACATTCCAATACGTCGTTTCAGGCGCAGCGGCAGATGCCGCTCCATGTGCCCCAGACGATAACCAATGAACTTTGCAGCGGTGCGCAACAACGCACCGGGTAGTGCAGTGACCGCGCCGGCCTGGCGCAGCGCGCGCAGCTCGGAGCGCACGAAGCGACCACCTTCGCCGCCCGCACCACCAAAGCGCTCGCGTATCCAGCGCTCGCGCGAATAGAACACGCCGATGTCGAAGTAGCGGCGCAGCTCTTCGACGATGCTGTAGTCGTGCGAATGCCAGGCCTCGGCAGCAGCCACATAGTTGACCGCCCAACCCGCCAGCAGCACGCGTGCGGCGACATGGGTGTCCTCGGTGCCGATCACATCCGCCGGAAACCCACCCACCTCGGCCAGCACATCGGCACGGTAGGCACAGAATGCATCGGAACTGAAACAGGTCTTGATGCCGAGCTCGGCGGCGTCGCCACTGCGCTTGATGCGGCCCTGCGGCGGATAGTTGAAAGCACGCGCATGCCGGGCCAGGATGCCTGCCTCCGGGTGCGGAATCTGCCGCCCATAGGCCACCGCCACGTCGTCAGCGGCATACACGCCATCGACCAGTGCCTGCAGCGCATCCGGCGGCACCGGTATCGCATCCTGGGTCATGTAGATCAGCACGTCGGCGTTGACCAGACTGGCCGCAAGGCGCCGCGTGCCGCCATGATTGAACGTCGTTGGATCGATCTCCACCACCCGCGCACCGAACTCACGCCAGCGCACGACACTTCCATCGGTGGAGGCACTGTCGATGATCAGCAGCTCGTCCGGCTGCAGCGACTGCGCGCGCAGCGCCGGCAGCATCCGCGCCATATGCGCTTCACCGTTGCGTACCGGAATGATCAGGGCAACACGCGGTTTGGTCATCAGTACGCCGCCTTCATCGACAACACGGCCGGCAAGGTGCGCAGCAGGATGAAGGCATCCAGCCCAAGCGACCAGTTCTCGATATAGGCCAGGTCGTACTCGACGCGCTTCTGCAGCTTTTCAACGGTATCGGTCTCGCCACGGTAGCCATGCACCTGCGCCAGACCGGTGATGCCAGGCTTCACCTTGTGCCGCGCCACATAGTTGGCGACGGCCTCCTCGAACAGGATGTCGGCTGCCTTGGTGGCGGTGGCATGTGGGCGCGGCCCGACCATCGACATGCTGCCCGCCAGCACGTTGAACAGCTGCGGCAACTCATCGATGCTGCTCTTGCGGATGAAACGCCCGATCCGCGTCACCCGCGGATCTCCAGCGCGCGTCTGGGTCTGCGCATCCATGTCACGTTGATCATGGAACATCGAGCGGAACTTGTAGACCTCGATCAACTGATGGTTGTAACCATAGCGACGCTGCCGGAACAGCACCGGGCCGCGCGAATCCAGCTTAATGGCGACGGCCACCAGCAGCATCAACGGCGACAGCAGCAACAAGGCCAGGCTTGCCAGCACGACATCCTCGGCCCGCTTGTAGGCTGGCGCCCAGCCTTTCAAAGGCGGCTCCGAGACCACCAGCATCGGCACGTCGGAAATATCCGCGACACGCGGCAGCGCGAAGTTGAAGGCCTGCATCTCCGGCACCAGGAATACCTGTACCGGCATCTTCCTCAGCAGTTCCACATAGTGGTGATTGCGGCCTTCGGCCACCGCTGGCAGTGCCATCAACACCTGATCCACCTCGTTGTTGCGGATCAGCTGCTCAAGCAATGCGAAATTGCCGATCAGCTGCGGCCGCAGGTGCGAGGCGATCCGGTCCGGGCTGCGGTCATCGATGAATCCCAGCAGGCCGCTGGCGATGTCCACGTTCTGCTGCATGTGCTGGGCGAGCCGGCTGCCGTTCTCGGTCGCCCCCAGGATCACCGAGCGGCCAACGAAGTGGCCGTCGCGGATCCGCCGCTGGAAGAACGCCAGCATCAGCAACCGCCCAAGTACCAGCAACAACAAGGTCGTCAGGTACCAGAGCAGCGCCATCTTGATTGGCAGGTAGGCGATCACCCGGAACACGGTATGCAGCATCAGCACCAGGCCGAAGCTGGCCGACCAGGCAACGATGGTGGAGCGGATCAGCACCCGATTGCTGAACATCTCCCGCCCGTACATGCCGAACGCGGTGAACACCAGAATGGTCAGCAGGCCCGCCAGCAAGGCCAGCACCCCGTAGGTGCGGATCAAACTGCTGTCGTGGACCCCCATAAGCAACAGCACCAGCGCCGCGGGCGAGACCGCGGCGCAGAAGTGGAAAATACGCGCCATCAGACGCGACCAGCGCATCACTACAGGGCGGGTATTTGCGAACAATGCATCTGAAAACGGTAAGCGCATTACGACGTCAGACACCTGTGCTGATGCGAACAAAACAGGCACACACCCACACAAACCGAGGCAACCGCCTGCAAAGCGACGCCATCGGCTTGACCCTAGTGAGCCACCTGCCCCCCTGCAGACAACCGGCCGGACTCATTCAACGAGGAGTACGGCTGTACCTGATCATCTGTTCCTTGCCCGATACAATAACGTGATGGGACTCACGTTTACAGGGGTATAGGCACATGGATGCGCTGTGTTAAGGAATCAATCGCAGTTGTCAAGGCCAGATGACAGGCGTTTGACGCTTACTGAAGCTCGAAGACCTGCCGCAGATAGGACAGGTAGCCCGGATCATCACACATGCTCTTGCCGGGCGAATCACTGAGCTTGGCCACCGGCTGACCGTTGCAGCGGACCATCTTGATGACGATGTTCAGCGGCGTCGGGCCCAGATCGTTGGTCAGGTGTGTGCCAACACCGAAGGCAACCTGGCAGCGGCCACGGAAGTGGTCGTACAGCTGCATCACCTTCTCGATGTTCAAGCCATCGCTGAACACCAGTACCTTGCTGGTCGGGTCAACGCGGTTGGCCTTGAAATGGGCCAGCATACGGTCGCCCCACGCAACCGGGTCGCCGGAGTCATGGCGCACGCCATCAAACAGCTTGCAGAAATACATGTCGAAGTCGCGCAGGAAGGCATCCAACCCGACCACATCCGACAAGGCGATACCCAGGTCGCCGCGGTACTCGCGTGCCCAGGACTCCAACGCCGCCACCTGCGAGTCGCGCAGGCGTGGGCCCAGCGCCTGGAAGGCCTGCAGGTATTCATGCGCCATGGTGCCGTGCGGCGTCATGCCATACATACGCGCGAAGTACACGTTGCTGGTGCCGACGAACTGCGGACCCAGTGCGTCACGCAGCATCGGCAGCATCGTGCCATGCCATTCCCGCGAGTAGCGGCGGCGGCTGCCGTAATCGGCGATACGGCAGTTCTCGAACCCGGCAGTATCACGCAGCAACGCGGTCTTGGCCTGCAGACGGCGTTCGCCTTCGGCGAAATCGGCAGTGGTGGTATTGCGGAACCAGACTTCGTTGATGATCGCCAGCAACGGCACTTCGAACATGATGGTGTGCAACCACGGGCCGGTGATGTCCAGCTCGATCTCACCCGGCACGGTTTCCGATGCACGCAGGCTGATGTACTTGCGGTCCAGGTGGAACAGGCCGAGGAAATCGGCGAAGTCCGGCTTCACGAAGCGCAGCCGACGCATGTATTCCAGCTCGTCGGCGGTGAAGCGCAGGCTGCACAGATGGTCGATCTCGCTGTTGATCTCGTCCATGTACGCGGCCAGGTCAATCCCGGGCGTACGGCATTTGAACCGGTACTGGACGATGGCGCCCGGGTACTGGTGCAGTACCGCCTGCATCATCGTGAACTTGTAGAGGTCGGTGTCGAGCAGGGATTGGATGATCATGCCCGGCATTATGCGCTGGCTGGAGGCTCGGGTTCAGCCGGCCGCGGGGGCTTGTTCATGGTCTGTGGCGGTCGCTGGAGTTAGGGCTGGCGGCGGTTGCTCGAAGCGCCCCCTCCCCAACCCTCCCCTGCGCGTTGCGCAAGGGAGGGAGCCATGCACGCTTCAGTCCCCTCCCTTTGGCGCAGCCAAGGGGAGGGCTGGGGACGGGTGCTTTGAATGCCCCAACACCCCAAGACCCAAACTTATTTCAGCAACAACCGCGGCACCTGCAACGCCGCATGCGCCCAGATCGCACACCACACCCCTGCCCTCACCGGCAAGCTGCGCTGGCTGGCTTCAAACTTGCGGAAGTAACGCCACAGGCCGCGATGCTTGTGCCATTCCACGAAGAACGGCCGCGAGCGGCTGGACACGCCACGCACATGCAGCACCTTCAAGTCATTGGCGATGGCCACCACCGCGCCGGCCTGGCGCGCGCGACGGCATAGATCCAGGTCTTCGGCATGCAGCCGGTAGCCAGCGTCCCAGCCCTGCAGACGATCAAACAAGCCGCGCGGCATCAGCAAGAGCGCGCCTGACAAGGCCTGCACCTGCTGCAACGCTGCCGAATGATCCACCTGCACCGCCAGCCGCGAACCCGCACCGGGGTTACGCAGCATCGCGGCGAAGTCAGGGTCGCGGCGGCGTACCGCCGGATCAGCGACGCCGTCCTCGTCCACCTGCTCCACGCCGAGCAGGCAATCACCCAGTGGCCGGCCAAGGTCGCGCAGCTGGGCCAGGGTCTGCGGTTCGACCATCAGATCCGGATTGACGAAGGCCAGCCACGGCGAATGGCATTCACTTGCGCCTTGGTTGCAGGCGGTGGCAAAGCCGGGATTGTCGGGATTGGCGATGAAGCGCACGCGGCTGTCGGCCAGCGCATGCCGCTGTGCGATCGTCAGCGAGCCATCATGCGATTCGTTGTCGACCACGCGGATCTCGGCAATATCGGCGGCGGCACGCAGACGCTGCAGGCACTCATCCAAGGTGCTCGCACTCTGGTAACTGACCACCACCACCGCAATTGAATCGCTCACACCGGCTCCGCGCCTGGAAGGGAACCACAGGCATCGAACAGATCGGGCTGGGCTTGCGGCATTATCGCCTGCTCGCATAGCTGCTGCAGTTGCTGGCGGTGGGCATGAAGCGGGTCGTTCATCAGGAACGCTGCCAGCCGCGCGGTCCACACCGGCCAGCGATTGGCCAGTACTTCCATGTCGCCTTCGGCCGGCTGGCCTTCACTCTGGCGCCCAACGAAGGCGTTGTCACACAGCACGTTGCGCCAGCCCAGCCCGCTCATGCGCAGGCTCAGATCTACCAGCGCGGCATACCACGAGCCGTAACTGTGGATATCCAGCCCGCCGGCACGACGACGTGCACTGCCGCGTATCAGCACCGCATGGGTGACCGCCGAGGGCAGCTCCGGCTGCAGCAGCGGCATTGCCGCCAGGGCCTGCAGCAGCCGCGCCGGATCGGCGGGCACTGGATTGAGTTCGCCGGCACGCGGCCACGATACGGCTTCGCCGGCGTTGCTCCACGGCGTGGCGGTGGCGATGGAGGCATCACGCGCCAGACAGTCACTGAGTTGCTGCAACCAACCCGCAGTCGGCAACGCATCGGGCGCCAGCACGGCCACGTCAGCATCGCCGCAGGCCTTCAGCATCTCGTCCAGATGCGCCGCCTCGCCGATCGGGCGCGGACGGCGTGTGTACTCGGCCTGTAGGCGGGTGCTTGCAAGCCAATGCTCGATCACCACCTGCCCGCGCGGGCCACTCTGGCCATCATCGGCCAGCCACACCGGCGTACCTGCCGGTGTGTGCTTCTCCAATGCCGCCAGACAGGCGTCAAGCGCTGCATCGTCCACACCCACCGGCAGCAGGATGACCGGCAGCGCCATGCTCAGCGCCCCTTGGGGGCGTTGATCGGATCCAGCGCACGGAACTTGCTGCCGTACTCGTCAGTGAGATTGCGCGCTTCCTGCGGGTTGCGGACGATGGTCGGGGTCAGCAGCACGATCACTTCGCTGCGTCGGCTGCTTTGGGTCTTGCGGCCGAACAGGCCACCGATCACCGGCAGTCGGCTCAACCCGGGCAGACCGGATGAGCCCTTGGTGGCACTGTCCTCGATCAGGCCGGCCAACATCACCGTGTCACCGGCATTGACGGCCGCTTCGGTCTTCATGCGGCGGGTATTGATGCGTACGTTGCCGTTGTCATCAGGCTCACCTTCTGGCGAGCTGACTTCCTGCACGATGTCCAGGAACACCATGCCGTCGCGGGTGACACGTGGGCGCACCTTGAGGATGGTGCCGGTTTCCAGGTACTGCACCTGCGCGTACTGGTTGTCGCTGATGCCTGACACCGACACCGAATACACCGGAATCTTGCTGCCCACGTTCAACGTGGCCACTGCATTGTTGCGCACGAACAGCGACGGTGTCTGCAGCAGGCGGACATCGGTGACCTGGTCCAGTGCCGTGATCACCGCGGCGGCGTTCTTGCCGAGGAAGGTCCAGCTCAACCCGCCGCCGCCTTTTCCGTCACCGGGAATCAGCGAGCCGGCGATATCGCCCCAGATGCCACGCCCGAGGGCTGACGGCAGGCCGGCGCCGCCCTTGTCGACGGCGGCGTTGACCGCCTGCTCGAAATACCAGTTGACGCCATAGCTCAGGTCACCACTCAAGGCGACCTCGGCAACCTGCGCCTCGATATGCACCTGCATCGGCATCACGTCGAGCTTTTCCACCACCTCGCGGATCGACCGCCATGCCTGCGGTGTACTGCGCACCAGCAAGGTATTGGTTTCCTCCACGGCGGAAACTCCAACGCGGTCGCCTTCAACTTCCAAAGTAACGCTGCCATTGCCGGGGCTGCGCTGCGGCAAGGCCATGCCCTCGCCCATGCCGTTGTTGCTGCCGCTACCGCCGCCCATGCCATCGCTTTTGCCGAACGAACCGCCCCCATCGCCGAGGTTGTCGTCGGCGTTGGCCGAAGGATCGACGGTGCCCCCGCCTTGCAGGTTGATCGCACTGGCACCTGGCGCCAGCGAAGTTGCACCACCCTGCCCGCCGCGCGAGCCACTACCAGCGCCAAACACCTCGGCCAGCCGCTCTGCAAGGTCCTTGGCCTTGATGTATTTCAACTCATGCGAGAACAGACGGGCGCTACCGCCGGCACTGTCGATGCGATCCAGCCACTGCTGGATCTGGTCCAGATAGCGGGCCTGCGGGGTGATGACCAGCACTGCATTGGCATTGTCCAGCGGCATGAAACGGAACATGCCGGCGCTTGGTGTCTTGCTGGCTTCGCCAAATACCTTCTCAAGATCACTGGCCACCTGCGAGGCGCGCCCGGACTGGATCGGGAACACGCCCACCGACATGCCGGACAGCCAATCCACGTCGAAGATCTCGACCGTACGCAGGTAGTTTTCCAACTCGGTGCGGGTGCCGCCCAACGTGATCACATTGCGTGAGCCGTCAATGCCGACGATGGCGTTGGGCCGCGCATAAGGCTCCAGCACTTTCTTCATCTCGCTGGCCGAGATGTACTGCAGCGGCACCACCCGTACCTCGTAGCCTCTTGCGGCCGAGGCCGGTGCGGTGCTGGGCGCGACCGTGCCTGCCAGCGACTGGTCAGCCGGCACCACGTTGTAGCGGCCACCGCTGTAGATCAGGCGTGCGTTGTTCCAGCCCAGCACCATCTCCAGCAGGTTCAGCGCCTGCGCCGGTGATACCGGCTTGGGCGTGGCCAGGGTTACCGTGCCCTGCACGGTCGGTGCGATCACGTAGTTCTGGCCGAGCATGTCACCGAGGATGGCCTTGGTGACCGCCTGTACCGACTCGCCTTCAAAGTTGAACACTGCCGTGCCATTGCCAGCCGCGGTCAAGGCAGGAGCCGGTGCCGAGGCGGCAGCGCGGTTGATCACTGTGCCGTTGCCACGCCGGATCACCGCACGCCCCTGATTGTCATCGGGTTTGGGGGCTTCTTCGGCGCTCAGCGGGCTGGTACGGGCTGCCTCGCCGGGGGCCGGCGTGCGCGTGTCCGGCGCAGCAGTGCGGCGGATATCCGGCGTCGGCGTGGTGACGCAGCCACTCAAGGCGCCGATCAGCAGGCTGGCTGCAACTATGCGTGATGTCATACGCTCACTCTACGGGTTCTGGCGGCCAGAGCCGCCGTTCTGATTCTGTTGTGCCTGCCGACGGCGGGCCTGGATGCGATCACGGATCGCCTTGATCTGATCTGCTGACGGTGCAACCGGTTCGGCTGCAGGCGGCGGTGTGGGCACGCTGACCGGCGGATGATTCGGCTGCGCATTGCCAGGCATGGGCGCTGCACCACCGTCTATTGGCGGTTTGGGCCCACCGCTGAACACCTGCAGTTCCAGATTGAGCGTGCCCCCCGGCCCACTGACCACGGCGCTGCGCGGCTGCAGCGACAGCAGCTGCCAACCGTCCTGTACCTCGCCGCCCAGACGCAGGCGCAGCGACTTGCCCTGGTCGGTGGTGAGCGTAGCCATGTCCAGGCCCGGCGTCATCAATACCCCGGTCAAACGCACACTGGCCGCTGCCGGCTCACCGGCTTCGCCGATGAAGAACGGATGCGGCCGCCGATCACTGGCAAACAACGGCCGGCTCAAAGCCTCGGAATTGTCGGCAACCGCAAGCGCCGCGGGCTGCGGAACCGCTGGCAAGGCAGGCACGTCCAGTGCGGCAGCGCTGCTGCCGATCCTGCTGCCCAGTCCAAACAGGCACAACGCCCACACCAGCAGCGCCCAAGCAGCGAATGCGCCCAGCAACCAGGTGCGTAGACCTGCCACATCATTGCGCATTGGCAACCTCCGTCGCCGGTGCGACCACACCCGGGCGCAGATAACCGCTGAGCTCGAAACTCACATCCAGTCCGCCACCGCCTTCGCCCAGGCCGGCGGACAGGATGTCGAGCCGGTCCACGCGCAATTGCGGTGTTCCGGTTTCCAATGTCCGCAACACGCTCATCCATTCGTTCATGCCGCAACGCAGACGCGCCTGCACCGCCACCCTTGGAAAGCGGCCAGTGCTGTCGGCCGGCAACGGCGAGCGGTCGCTGATCGCGCAACTACGCTGGTCCGGGCTGGCCAAGCGCGCAGCTTCTTCCAGCCGCTGCACCAGTTTGGAGGTCGCCAGCTCCACTGAGTTTTCGGCCATGAAACCGGGTTGATCGGCCAATGCCTGTTGCGCCTGCTGCAGCCGCTGCGTGACCTGCGGCGCCTGCCGCAACTGCATGCCAATGCGCTGCTGGCGCTCCTGCAGGGTCGCGATTTCTGCTTCCACCGCCTGCATCGGCCGGGTCCACAAGGGCTGCACCAGCAGCAGATAGATCACGCCCAATATGGCCAGCAACAGTGCAAGGGCCAACCAGCGATCACGGCGCGCGGGGTGCGGTGCCATCGGCAGCCTCCTGGTTGGGGCCGCGCAGTTCTGCGGTCAAGGTGAAACGCTCACGCCCGGCACCTTGACCGGCCTGCAGCACACCGGTCAGTGACGGCGTCTTCCACAGCGTGGAGCCCTCCAGCTTGGAGACCAGCGACGAGGCACTGCTGCTCATGCCGATCAACTGCATGCGCCCGCCTTCGATCGAGAGTTTTTCCAGCGAGGTGTCATCGCCCAGCCGTTGACTGAGCTCATTGATGATTTCGGTGGCAGATGCCTGTTGGGCACGCTGTGCAGTGAAGAACTGCTGACCATCGACCAGATCCTGCAACTGCTGCCGCTGCGCGGCCACCGCCCGTGCGCGCGCCGCAGCGGCCTCCACCTGCGTCGACAGTAGCGCGGCAGCGGCGCGACGGTTGTCCAGCAACTGCCAGGCAGCCAGCACCATCATCACCAGACCTGCGACCAACAGCAGGCGGTTGAGTCGGCGCATCGGGTCATGTCGTTGCCGACGCATCGCCAGCGGCAACAGGTTTACCCCCAGGGGCTGTCCTTCAACGTCGACCGCATCCACTCCGTCAAGCTGCTGCTGCCATGCCTCGCCCGAGCCCAGCAACGCGTCCACCAGTGGCCGCGGCGCGACCACCAGTTCGGTATCCAATTGGCCATCAGCGCGACGCTGCAACAGGCGCACGTCGTAGTAGACCTGCGTGGCACTGAAAGGCGTTTGCCGGTCGATCTCAAAGCCAAGCACTTCACGCAGGCGCGCCTCGGCCGCGGCAGGCATGCGCAACGGCTTGCGCAGTATTGCGTTGGCCGACAACAGCGCGAAGCGCGGCAGGCCAGAAACGCGCGGAGGCAAGGCCGCGTCCACTGCATTGGGCGCCGCGTCGATGGGTAGCACCTGCAGCAACTGCCGCTGGCCGCTCTGCAACAGCGACACGGTCAGCTGCGCGTCGACAAGCTCCAGCAGCAAGCGCGCATCGGAGACCCCAAGCAGTGCCCGCCAACGCGCAGGCAGCCAGGACAGCAACGCCTGCGACCACCATGACCAGAAGCCACCAGCGCCCGGCACAATGCGTGCACTCGCCTGCCCCAGTCGTTCACGCAACCCTGTCATCTGGACATCGCTCCCTGTTCCCACTGCAGCACCGTATACGGCGCACCGGCCATAGCACCGGGATTAAGACGGACCACGGCGCGGGTAACCGCTTGTCGCTCGGCCACCAGCTGCACCTTGCTTTCGACACTATAAGTGCCGCTGTCTGCTCCCATGGGTGAAGTTTCGCCCATCCCGGCACCGCCGTCTGCACGCTCACGCTGGGCCATGATCAGCGCAGCATCCATCCCCATCGCGGTCAGCACCGGCGCGGGTGCGAAACGTGGACTGGGCTGGCCGCTACCGTAGACCGTCACCAGCGGTGCCAACTGTGCATAAAGCTCCGGCTCCATGCCGAGCACGCGCTGCAGCTCGCTGATACTGTCAAATGGCGCGTTCCTGGCGCCGTAAGGCAGGCCAGCAGCCTGATAGTCAGCGGTTTCCGCGCCGCCGGAGACCTGCAGCAGCGAATCGACGTCACGCCAATCGACGATGGCGCCGGCCAACCGCGCGGCCTTGTCAGGCGCCACTCCAAGTGCACGCAACAGGCCTTGCAGCAGGTTCAGATCGGCCTTGTTCAGATCGACCTTGCCGGACTCATCAACGATACGCAGCGCCACCGCATGGCCATCAAACTGCCAACGGTAAGGGCGCCCGTCGGCGTGCCAGCTGGGCTGGGTCGGCGTGGCGCGCATCCGCGACAGCGCGTAATCGATACCGGCATGGGCGATCTGCTCGCCTCCGGCAAGGTCGCCGGTCACCCGGCCCTGCAGGTGTTCGACCCGCGCAGTGAGCGCGAACGCGGCGATGGTAGTGGTCAACAACGCCACCAGCCACAACACCAGCACCAGGGCCGCACCGCGCATCTTCATCGCCAGCTCCCGGCGACACCGTGCTGCGGCAATGCGACGACCAGTGGCGGCCACGCTGGGCCACCTGCGGGGGTGATCTCGATGGAGACCAGGGCCGGCATGCGCCCGGGCAAATCCCAGCTGTCCTGCCAGCCGCCCATTGCACCGGTACTCGGATCGGCACCGCGATAGCGCAGCTTCACCTGTTTGAGATCGTCGGCCAGCAGCTCGCTGCCACGCGGTGGATTTTCCTCCAGCAACTCACCGTTCTGCAGCAGGGTCAGCCCGATCCGCAGCTGCTGCTTGTCACCGCTGCCACTGACTTCAAGCGTGTGCAGATAGGGACCGCCGCGGCCCAGATAATTTGGCACATTGGCGACAAACCGGAGCTGCTGTGGCGTGCCGGTAAACACCTTGGCACTGCCACTCAACGCATCGCGCTGCAAGGGCAATGGCATTGCCGAGACCAGACGCCTGCGGAGGAAACCCTCGACTGCGCGCATGCGCTCATTGCTACTGGCAATCGCCTCACCACGGCTACTGATCGCCAGCGTCGAACGCACTGCAGCAAATGCCAGCGCCATGCCGGCAGCGAGCAGCACGGTGGCCAGCAGCACCTCGATCAAGGTGAAACCGCGTGCGCGCACTGGCCGCGATCGACGCGGTGAACGCTTCATGGCGGCGCCTCCAGCGGCGCGTTGCCACGCAGCCGCAGCGTGCGCCAACGCAGTTGTTCCTGCGCGCTATCGCCCCAGCGCACCTGCAGGTCCAGCAACCATAGCCGCGCCTGTTGCTGGCGCGGCTCCACATAAGGCGAGACCTGCAGACTCCAGTGATAGCGGCCCTGCTCCCATTCGCCCTGCTGACGGCCTGCGCTCAACGGCGCCTCCACGCCTGCCAGTGCAAGCAACGACTGCGCGTGCAAGGCAGCGCGACCATAGCCATCGGCCATGCTGACCTGACGCGCCGCACCAGACAGGCTGCCCAATAGCAGCGTCATCGCCAAGGCCAGCAAGGCGAAGGCGACAATCACTTCAATCAACGAGTAACCCCGTTGGCGCTTCATCCAGCGCCCTCTCTCAGCGGACCGGCCTTGACCTCGCCCGTGATCCACGCCACGTCAATACGCCATATCGCATCGCCTGCACGCAGTTCGATACGGCCGCCACTGGAGGCGCCATCCTCAAAGAAACGTACGACGCCTTCGTCCTTGCGGGTCTGCAATTGGCCGGCGCCGGTGAAGCGCACCGTCAGCGCCTTCGGCAGCTCACCATGATGGCCGTCCGCGCCCTGCCAGCGGCGGGTGCCGGGGTTGATCTGCAATTGCTGGACGACGCCGGTGCTGATCGCACGGGTGCGGGTGTAACGCAATTCGGCTGCCAAGGCCTTGCCGGCCGAGCGCAGGCGCATGCCATCCATGCCGCCGCTCATCGCCATTGCCGCCATCAAGGCCAGCGCAGCAACCAGTGCCAGTACCAACACCATCTCCAGCAGTGACATGCCACGCATTGCGCCGCGCCGCGCGGGTACGGCACGCACGGCGGCAAACGGAAGCGGAATACGCGGCGCGACCATCACAGCTTATTCGTAGCGGATATCGGCGTTATAGCTTTCGCCGCCGGGCTGACCGTCGGCGCCCAGACTGATCAGATCAAACGGACGTCCCTCGCCCGGCACCCGGTACTGCACCGGATTGCCCCACGGATCATTGAACTCGGCCGGTTTGGAATACGGGCCCAGCCAGCCAGCCACACCGGCAGGCTGGGTCGACAGATCCTCCAGCTTGCCCGGCAAGCGGCCGGTGTCGAGTTTGTAGTTCTCCACCTTGCTCGCCAGCGTCTGGATCTGGGTCTTGCCCAGGTTGGCCTTGCCACGATCGGCGCCGCCCAGCACGCGACTGCCAACCAAGGTCAGCACTGCACCAATCAGCACGATGACGATGATGATTTCCAACAGGCTCATGCCGGCCTGGCGTGCGCGTGACATGGGTTGTTTCAGGGCTCGCCTCATTTCTTCTTCCTTCTACGAAAACCAGGGGTTAACCGATGGCATTGGTCAGGTCATACAGCGGCACCAGCACCGCGATGATGACCACGCCCACCACCGACGCCAACAACAAGGTGATCACCGGCACCAGCGCCGCCAGCATGCGGTCGATGGCGCGGGCAGTTTCCTGCTCAAAGGTATCGGCGGTTTTGAGCAGCATGCTTTCCAGCGTGCCGGACTCTTCGCCAACCTGGATCATCTGCAGGGCCAGACGTGGGAAGCGGCCATTGCGCCCCAGGGACGAAGCCAGCCCAGCACCGTTCTTCACTGCCTCGGCTGCTTCACTCACGTCAGCGACCAGTGCGCGGTTGCCGAGCACATTGCGGGCGATGCCCAAGCCAGCCAGCAACGGCACACCATTGCGCAGCAAGGTGCCAAGCGTGCGCGCAAGCCGTGCGCTCTCCAGCTTGGCAACCAATCCGCCAATGATCTGCCGCTTCAACAACCATGTATCAAAGCGCAGACGGAATACCGGGTCGCGTCGCTTGCGTTCCACCCACAACAGCAACAGCGCCGGCACCACGATGAACACCAACCAGCCTTTGCGCACCAGCAGGCCGACTTCAAGCACCACGCGGGTAAACCATGGCAGGGTCACATCCAGGCTCTGGTACATCAGCGAGAACTGCGGCACCACATAGCCAAGCAGGAACAACAAGGCCAAGCCGACCACTACCAGCAGGATGGCCGGATAGATCAGGGCGTTGATGACACGCCCCTTCAATTCCTGGCTGCGCTCCAGATAATCGGCCAGGCGCTGCAGGGTTTCGTGCAGGCTGCCGCCAGCTTCGCCAGCACGCACCATGTTCACGTACAGCCGCGAGAACAGGCCATGTTGGCGCTCCAGCGCCTGCGACAGTGGCGCACCGCTGCGTACGCTGTCGCGTATGTCGGCAATCACCCGTTGCGAGCGCTGGTCTTCCGGCGTCTCCATCAGGATCGACAAGGCGCGATCCAAGGGCTGCCCGGCGCTCAACAGCGTTGCCAGCTGCTGTGTGAACTGGACCAGGGTGGCGCCGGCAAACGGGCGCTGCCGCCACTGCTTCCAACTGCCACCCTCGAACGCCGAGCCAGTCGCCGGCTTGGCTTCCACCGGCAGATGGCCCTGCTCCTGCAGACGCGCGATCACCTCACCTTCGCTGGCCGCATCCATCTGCCCTTCGAGCAGGTCGCCGCGGGCATCCAGCGCCTTGTATCGGTAACGCGGCATCAGCAGTGCCGCTCCGGGTGAACGCGATGGCTCATGCGTCCTCCGTCACCCGCAGCACTTCTTCCAGCGTGGTTTCGCCACGCAGTGCCTTGCCGATGCCGTCTTCGTACATGGTGCGCATGCCTGCCTTGCGTGCGATCTGTTCGATCTCACCCATGCCGGCCTTGCGCATCACCGCATTGCGCAGCGCATCGTCCATCACCAGAAACTCGACGATGGTGGTGCGGCCGAGATAGCCGGTTGGCGCCTGCGCCGAGGGCTGCGCGCGGTACAGATGGATGTCGCCCTGCGGCTGGAAGCGGCGCAGGCCGAAGCGTTCGATTTCTTCGTCCGACGCGCGGTAGCGCAGCGCATGGGTCGGCTCCAACCTGCGCACCAGGCGCTGGGCGAGGATGCCGTTGATGGTGGAGGTGAGCAGATAGTCTTCCACCCCCATGTCCAGCAGACGGGTAATGCCGCCGGCAGCGTTGTTGGTATGCAGGGTGGACAGCACCAGGTGGCCGGTGAGCGCGGACTGGATCGCGATGCGCGCGGTCTCCAGATCGCGCATTTCACCGATCATGATGATGTCCGGGTCCTGGCGCACGATGCTGCGCAGGGCGTTGGCGAAATCCAGCCCGATCTGCGGCTTGGCCTGGATCTGGTTGATGCCTTCCAGCTGGTATTCCACCGGGTCTTCGACGGTGATGATCTTGACCTTGTCGGTATTGAGCTGGTTCAACGCGGTGTACAGCGTGGTGGTCTTGCCCGAGCCGGTTGGGCCGGTGACCAGCAGGATGCCGTGTGGCTGCTCCAATACCTTGCGGAACTGTGGGAGGAAATCCTCACTGAAACCCAGCCGCTGGAAATCAAACACCACCGCTTCACGGTCGAGCAGGCGCATCACCACGCTTTCGCCGTGCGCGGTGGGCATGGTGCTCACGCGCAGGTCCAGCTCCTTGCCCTGTACCCGCAGCATGATGCGACCATCCTGCGGCAGGCGGCGCTCGGCGATGTTGAGCTTGGCCATGATCTTGATACGGCTGATCACTGCCGCGGTCAGGTTGACTGGCGGGCTTTCGCCATCGACCAACACACCATCGACGCGATAGCGCACCTTCAGCCGGTTCTCGAACGGCTCGACGTGGATGTCCGACGCGCGCAGCTCCACTGCCCGCTGGATCAGCAGATTGACCAGACGGATGACCGGCGCTTCGGAGGCGAGATCGCGCAGGTGTTCGATATCGTCAAGCGGCGCAAGCTCGCCATCGGTCGTTTCCAGGATGGTGCCCATCGCGGTACGGCCCTGCCCATACCAGCGCTCGATCAGCTCATCCACTTCGCTGCGCACGCCAACCACGGGGGCAACCTCGCAACCGGTAGCGAGGCGGATCGCATCGATCGCGTAGCCATCCTGTGGATCGGCCATCCACAGCAGGATGCGGCCACGTTGCTCGCCCAGCGGCAATACCAGGAACTGCTTGAGGAAGCGCAACGGCACCGGCTCGGCGCCTTCCACCAGTTCCGGCGGATGCTCAGGCAGGTCGCGGGCGGCCAGCAGCCGCAGCCCCAATACCTTGGCGCAGACTTCAGCATGGTCGCGCTCAGACGCCAGTCCCAGCCGTGCCAGCAATACCAGCAGGTCGCCGCCGGATTCACGCTGCAGCTGGCGGGCACGCTGCAGGTCAGTCTCTTTCAGCCGGCCCTGCGCCAGCAGTTCGGTGACGATGCGGTCGGCAGGCGATGGCGCAAGTTGGGCGTCGTGGGCTACCGCGTTCACGCAATCCTCCTGTGTTGGCCGAACTTTAGCAGTTCACACCGGCAGGTCGTGCACATGAACCCGCATTGCGGACAAAAAGAACCCCGGCAACGCCGGGGCTCAAAGGTGGCGCAAAAGTCAGAATTACTGACGGGCAACCAGACTCACGCCGCTGTAGGCGCCCGCCCCGACCAGGGTGACGTAGTAGGTGCCGGCTTGCGGCTGGTTGAAGCGCACCGTTTCGCTGTTACCGCTGCGGGTCGATTTGGCGTCGAATTCGCTGCTGCTCGCCACCGCTTCGTAGCGGACATACACCGAAACATCGCCGCTGCCGCCGTAGGTCATGAAGGTCAGCACCTTGCCGGCCTCAGCCTGGAAGCTGTAGACCGTTTCGCTGCCACTGCTGCCGGCAACGCCGGTCACGGCAACCTTGTTGACCAAGGGTGTCGCGTCCGGACCGCATTGCTCCACGTTGGGATCACACGGCGGCGTGGTGGCCTTTACCAGTGCGGCGTTGATGTTGAGGATGCCGGCACCGATCGGAGTGCTGGCCGGGATCGTCACTGGGAACGGCGTGGCAGTCGTCTTCAACAGGTCACGCATCTGGTTCAGGGTCAGCGGCGTGTCCACCACGCTCTGCACCATTGCCACCGCCGCGGCCACATGCGGCGATGCCATCGAGGTACCGCCCATGCCGCCAAGGATCCAGTTGCTCGGTTCCGGCCCCTTCTCACCGCCGTTCATCACCTGCCAGATGTAGCCGTTCGGGTTGCCGTCGACCGAACCGCCGCCGCCCGGTGCCGACAGATCCACGCGTGCGCCGTAGTTGGAGTAGTAGGCGCGCGCACCGGTGATGCCGGTAGCACCGACACTGATCACGTTGTTGCAGGAAGACATGGTGTAGCTGGCGGCGTTGGCATTATCGTTACCTGCCGCGACCACAACGATGGCGCCCTTGCTGTTGGCCAGATCGATGGCTTCCTGGTACTCGGTTGGGCAGGTCGCGGGCGATACGCTGCCCAGGCTCATGTTGATGACTTCGGCAGGATTGGTGTTGAGCGGCAGCCCCGGCACCTCGCCGCCTGCGGCCCAGACAATGCCGTCGGCAATATCACTGCCGAAGCCGCCGCAGGAACCCAGCACGCGTATCGGCATCACTTTGGCTTTGTAGGCGAGGCCGGCCAGACCACGGCCGTTGTTGGTCTCCTGGGCGACGGTACCGGAGACGTGACTGCCGTGCCAGGAACTGACGTCCGCCGCATGCGAGCCGCCGGTTGCCCAGCCGGTGCAGTAGTTGGCCTCCACCCAGTCACCGACATCCCAACCGCCGGCGACACGCCCGTCGCTGTCGCGGCGCGATACGCGCTTGTCGCTGATCATGTCGTAGCCGGGAATGACGTTGTTCTGCAGGTCCGGATTGCCCTGGGTGATGCCGGTATCGATCACCGCCACCACCACGCCTTCGCCCTGCGACAGATCCCAGGCCTGCGGTGCTCGCACACCGGTGCTGGGATTGAAGAAATTCCACTGGTACTGGGCATAGTTGGGGTCGGTCGGAACCATTGCCGGGGCGACATCCACCATGCGCTGGTACATGCGATCGATATCAGCACGTTCCACGGCCGGATTGGCCTTGAGCTCACGGACGAAGTTCGCCGCTTCCTGCGCGTTGAGTGCACGCGAGGTCTTGACCACGCTCCAGCCCGGCGCGCCCATGCGCCGCAACAACGTGGCCTGGACCGCAGGCTCAGCGGCAACGCGCGACGTCTTGGCCACGGCACGATCCAGGCCGGCGCGCGACGCCGCTGCGCCAAGGCCACGGTTGAGCGTCGCCGCATCACGCAATTCGCTGCTGCCGGCGCGGTACTTCACCACGAACCGATAGCCACCACTGCTGTCCACCGTGGACGAACTCAAGCCTATTGCCTTCGCGGGTCCAATTTCTGCAGCAGATGCGGCTGGCACGCCGATCGAAGCCATCAGTACGGCACCGGCAATCGCCAAACCAAGCTGGGTCTTCTTCTTCATGTCGGATCTCTCGTCTTGATAGAACAGGGATGGAACTCAACGCTGCATCGCTTTGCCGTCCTGGCCCGCAACAGCCGCACTGCGGGGGCAGCACGGCTACTGGCGATGAACCTGGAAGCCCCCGCCGCAGCAGGCGGGGGCAAGACCAAACCGCTTACCAGCCGAAGCCGGCACCGACGCCGACCGAGCTGTCGTCGCTGGTGAATGCACCACCAAAGGTGACGGTGGCGCGATCACTGATGGCGCGCTGGTAGCCAACGGACAGCGCTGATTCGCCCCCCTGGTAGCCAACACCTACGCCGACCCGGTTCTGCGTGCGTACGCCCGCGGCACTGGTAGCCATGTTCAACATGGCCGCACTCATCGCGCCTTGACGATCCAGACGACGGTCGACGTGGCGCAGACGCTTGTCGATATCGCCCCGGAAGATGTCGAAGCTGTCAGCCATGCTGCTGAACTTGGTGTCGGTATAGGTATTGGCCGCGGTGATGCCGCTATCCAGCTGCGCCTTGTTGACCGCATCGGTGGCCTGCGTGCCTGCGGCAACGTTGGTGACCTGCCGCTCATGCCCGCTACTACCGACCGAAACCGTGTTGACACGGTCAGCAATCGACCCTTGGCCCAATGCAACGGCACCGGTCGCAGTGACGCTGGAACCCTGGCCAATCGCCGTGCCCGAGGCAACGCTGACGGTGGCACTTTCACCCACCGCCACCGCATTGGTGGCCGCCGCAGCGATGCTGGTATTGGCACCCACCGCGGTGCTGCCATCGGCGTTGACGCGGGAATTGCTGCCGATCGCGGTGTCGTTCGGGCCATGCGCATAGCTGTTATTGCCAATGGCACTACCCGCTACGTTGTTGGCTTTGGCTTGCTCGCCCAGCGCTACGCCAGCGCTCGCAACCGGTGCAGCAGTCTCTGCTCGCGGGCCATTGCCATTGCCGTTGCCATTGCCATGACCGTTTCCGTTTCCGTTTCCATTGCCATGCCCGTTCCCGTTCCCGTTGCTGGCAATGCGGTTGTTGAGGGAAGTCACCTGGCCATCAAGCGCCGACAACGCCGCACCCACATTGTTGTAGCTGGCCCCCTGGATGACATAGGTCGGGGCAACGAACATGCCCTGCATGCCGACGCCGGCACCGCCACCGAGGAAGCTGGCCATGTTGCCCAGCGACTGGAACAACTGTCCGCCGTTGATGGCCTGCATGCTGCCCGCAGCAATCGCACCAGCAGCCACGTTATCCAACGTGGTGCCCTGCACGCCCGCCAGGGTCAGCTTGTCGCGGCTGGCATCGTCGTAGGTCACCGCATTGGCGGTGACGCCCTCGATGCTGCCGATGCGACCATCAATGTCGGTAACGCGGGTTTCCACCGCACCGACGCGTTGGTTGGTGACATGCAGCTGGCCGCCGGTCACCGCATCGCTGCTGCCTTCGGCGATACGCCCAGCACCGACATTGACGATGCGACGGGTTGCCGGTCCATTGGTCCCGTTGCCACCGCCCACCGACACCACATTGGCTTCCACCGCGCGCGAGCCTGCGCCCAATGCCACCGAGTTGGCACCAGAGACGCCGGCACCTGCACCGATAGCAACGCTGTTGACACCGTTGCTGGCAAACGCGCCGTAGCCGATGGCGACACCGTTGACTGCGGTGATCGAGGTCTGCCGGCCGAGTGCGGTGCTGTTGCTGGCCTTCGCTGCGGCATCCGCACCCACCGCCGTTGCCCCATTCGCACTGGCGGTGCTGGAAGCGCCCAGCGCGGTACTGCGCTCGGCACTGGCAAGTGCAGCTGAGCCCGAAGCGAGCGCATTGGTACCACTGGCGGTAGCTACGCCATCGCCGGTCGCCCTGAAGTACTTGTTGGTTTCCCCGGCAACGCCTGCCACGGCATCCAGCTGCGACTTGTTGACCGCATCGGTTGCCTCGGTACCAGCAGCGACGTTGGTGATCTGACGCTCTGCGCCTACATCGCCAACCGACACCGCGTTGTCGCGACCGGCAACCGAACCGGCACCCAAGGCCACCGCGTTCTCACCACTGGCCTCACTGCCCATGCCAACCGCGGTGGTGCGTTGGCCAACTGCCCAGGCATTGGCACCAACTGCAGTTGCATCATCGCCAAACGCCCAGCTGCCGCTGCCAATGGCTACCGCATTGGTCGCGCCGATGCCGAAGAAGCCAAAGCCGGTCTCGGCACCATCACCAATCGCCAGACTACCCTCGCCAAGAGCTGAGGCATTGCGACCGACCGCAACGTTGCCGTCTTCATACGCGGCTGCGTTGTAGCCGACCGCGGTGGTGCCCACACCTTCGGCATAGCTCTGCGAGCCGGTCGCGGTGCTGTAGTTGCCCAGTGCATTGGCCACCGCACCGCTGGCGGTGGACTGATCGCCCTTGGCGTACGCACCAACGCCGGTTGCCGTTGCCGCAAAGCCTTCCGCATTGGCGCTGGCACCGAGCGCGGTACCGCCAACACCCGCGCTGGTGGCACCAGTCTGCACCGGCTCACCGCCCACGTTGATCAGCGGATCACCATTCGCATCCACCGCATTGCCGCCCACCGCCACCGCACCCGGCCCCATCGCCTGCGCGTTCTGGCCGAACGCGGCCGCGTTCTGGCCGCTGGCCAAGGCATTCATGCCGACGGCGGTGGCACCATCAGCCACCGCATTGGCACCGCTGCCGAAGGCCGATGCACCATTGCCGATGGCGTTGGTCGCTTCGCCGGAGGCCGTTGCGTTGTCACCTTCGGCGTAGGCACCTGCATCACTATCAGCACTACCGGTGGCCTTGAAGTACTTGGCCGTGGTCTGCCCTTCCGCGGCTACCGCGGCCACTTCATCGAGCTGATCCTTGTTGACCGCATCGGTGCCCTCGGTACCGGCAGCAACATTGGTGATCTGCCGTTCGGCACCTGCATCACCCACCGACACCGTGTTGTCGCGGGCGGCGATCGAACCCGCACCCAGCGCCACCGAGTTGGTGGCACCGGCTTCGGCACCGGTACCAATCGCCGTGCTCTGCTGACCGAAGGCCCAGGCATTGGCGCCTACCGCGGTTGCATCATCACCGAAGGCCCAGCTGCCGCTGCCGATCGCGACGGCATTGCTTGCACCGATACCGAACAAGCCGAAACCCGTCTCGGCACCATCACCAATCGCCAGGCTGCCCTCACCCAATGCTGACGCATTGCGGCCGACGGCAACATTACCGTCCTCATAAGCGGCCGCGTTGTAGCCGACGGCGGTGGTGCCTGCGCCTTCCGCATACGACTGCGAACCGGTGGCGGTACTGAAGTCGCCAACCGCATTGGCAACCGCACCACTGGCAGTGGACTGATCACCCTGCGCCCACGCACCGACACCAGTTGCGGTGGCGGCAAAGCCTGCGGCATTGGCACTGGCACCGAGCGCGGTGCCACCGACACCGGCACTGGTGGCACCGGTCTGCACCGGTTCGCCATTGGAGGTGATCAACGGATCACCATTTTCTTCTACAGCGTTACCACCCACCGCCACCGCGCCCGGCCCGGTGGCCTGTGCGTTCTGGCCGAAGGCCGCTGCGTTCTGGCCGCTGGCTACTGCATTCATGCCGATTGCTGCGGCACCGCTGGCCAAGGCATAGGCGCCGTTGCCGATCACGATGGCGCTTTCACCGCTGGCCACGCTGTTGCTGCCTAATGCAATCGCATTGTCGCCATCAACCAGATTGGCGAAGCCGAACGCACTGCTGTTGGCACCATCCACCTGGTTGAAATTACCGAACGCCGAGCTGTTGCTGCCGTTGGCAGTGTTCACGTAGCCGACGGCGCTGGAGTAATCACCGGCGGCAACGTTGTAGCTGCCCACCGCCGTACTTTGCGCACCGGAGGCCTCGGAGCCAACGCCGGCGGCGGTTGCACCGTCACCGCTGGCGACCGCATCATCACTGCCGTCGGCGGCGCCGTTTGCCTTGAAGTAACGCCCGGCCAGCAGTGCTCCTTCGGCTGCGGTATTGAGCTGATCCAGATTGACCGCGTCAGTGCCTTCGGTACCCGCAGCCACATTGGTGATCTGCCGCTCGGCACCCACATCGCCCACTGACACCGTGTTGTCGCGTCCGGCTATCGAGCCTGCGCCCAGCGCCACCGAGTTGGTGGAACCTGCTTCGGCGCCGGTACCGATGGCGGTGCTCTGCTGACCGAACGCCCAGGCGTTGGCACCAACTGCGGTTGCATCATCACCAAAGGCCCAGCTGCCGCTGCCGATGGCCACGGCATTGGTCGCGCCGATGCCGAACAAACCAAAGCCGGTTTCGGCACCATCACCGATCGCCAGACTGCCAGCACCCAAGGCCGACGCATTGCGACCGACGGCGACGTTGCCGTCTTCATACGCAGCTGCGTTGTAACCAACTGCCGTGGTGCCAACGCCTTCGGCGTAGCTCTGCGAACCGGTCGCGGTGCTGTAGTTGCCCAGTGCATTGGCCACCGCACCGCTGGCGGTGGACTGATCGCCCTTGGCATAAGCACCAACACCGGTTGCGGTGGCGGCAAAGCCCTCGGCATTGGCACTGGCACCCAGCGCGGTCCCGCCGACCCCGGCACTGGTGGCACCGGTCTGCACCGGCGCACCGCCCACATTGATCAACGGATCACCATTCGCGTCCACCGCATTGCCACCCACCGCCACCGCACCCGGACCCATCGCCTGCGCGTTCTGGCCAAACGCGGCTGCGTTCTGGCCGCTGGCCAAGGCATTCATGCCGACCGCGGTCGCGCCATCAGCCACGGCATTGGCGCCGCTGCCGAAGGCCGATGCGCCATTGCCAATCGCATTGGTGGCTTCACCGGCGGCCGTGGCGTTGTCGCCCTCTGCATAGGCGCCGGCATCACTGTCGGCGCTGCCGGTGGCAGTGAAGTACTTGCTGGTGTTTCCAGCCACGGCAGCCACTTCATCCAGCTGGTTCTTGTTGACCGCATCGGTACCTCCGGTACCCGCGGCGACATTGGTGATCTGGCGCTCGCTGCCTACATCACCCACCGACACGCTGTTCTCACGATCGGCCCAGGAGTTGGCACCGATGGCGACACTGTTGACCGCTTCGGCCACCGCGCTCTGGCCCAGTGCGGTGGAGTTGTCCGCATCGGCCCAGCTGTTGAAACCAATCGCAGTTGCGTATTCACCCAAGGCCCAGGCGCCATTGCCGAATGCCGCAGCGCCGGTACCGGAGGCCTCGGTGCTGATCAAGCCGCCGTAGGTGGTACCACCAACGGCGGTCGACTCCTCACCCGATGCAATCGCAGATTCACCCACTGCCGTGGTGCTGGCGCCGGATGCCTCTGCAGCCAGACCCATCGCAACGCCGTAATCACCAGTGGCCTGCGCGCCATACCCCACCGCGGAGGCGAGGTCTCCGGAGGCAACGGCATAGCTGCCAACCGCCGTGGTGCCACGGCCACTGGCCTCGGCACGGAAGCCGCTGGCCAGTGCCTGCTGACCGGACGCGACCGCCTGCGCACCCTGCGCCGTAGCGAATGCGCCCGAGGCCTCTGCACCTGCACCCACCGCGCTGCTGCTGTCGCCACTGGCGACGCTTCCGGAACCAATCGCAACTGCATCGTCTGCGTCAGCCAAGGCACCATCGCCGATCACCACGCTGCCGTCACCGCTGGCGACACTATTGCTGCCCAAGGCAATTGCATTGGCACCATCGACCAGATTTGCCATGCCGAACGCACTGCTGTTCTCGCCATCCACCTGGTTGAAGTTGCCTACCGCCGAGCTGTTCGTGCCATTGGCGGTGTTCACGTAACCGACCGCGCTGGAATAGTCACCAGCAGCGACGTTGTAGCTGCCCACCGCCGTGCTCTGCACACCGCTGGCCAGCGATCCCACACCGGCGGCGGTTGCACCATCGCCGCTTGCCACCGCATCGTCACTGCCATCGGCTGCGCCGTTGGCCTTGAAGTAGCGCGCGGTCAACTCCGCGCCATCAGCAACGGCAGTGAGCTGATCGACATTGACCGCATCGCTGCCTTCGGTACCTGCAGCAACATTGGTGATCTGCCGCTCGGCGCCTTCGGCACCAACCGACACGCTGTTGGCACGATCCGCCAGCGAGTTCGCGCCCAGGGCAACACTGTTGGCGGCGGCGGCGGTGGCGGTGGCGTTTGCGCCCAGCGCGGTGCTGTCTACGCCCAGGCTGGTGCTGTAGAAGCCAACTGCCGTGCTGTTGGCGCCGCTGGCCCAGCTCTCCGCGCCCAGCGCGCTGGCGTTGTCGCCAGCTGCGTAGGCGAAGTAGCCGACAGCGGTACTTTCTGCACCTGCGGCTTCGCTCAATGCGCCTGATGCCAGCGCGTAATCTCCGGAGGCAATTGCGCCAGCACCCAGCGCCGTGGACGCTTCGCCACTGGCCTGGGTATCAACGAAGAAGCCAAGCCCCGGAATGAGGTCGATCGGGCCACCGACTGCGACGCTGCTGGTGCCCGACGCCGCACTCTGGCTGCCCACCGACGTACTGTAATCACCTGTTGCATTGGCCACCGCACCAAATGCGGAGGACTGCGCGCCCTGCGCAAAGGCGCCAAGACCGGCGGCGGTGGCGGCGAAGCCTTCCGCGCTGGCGCTGGCACCAAGGGCGGTACCGCCGAGACCGGCGCTGGTCGCACCGGTCGTTACCGGCTGCCCACCAAAGGTGATCAAGGGATTGCCATCGGCGTCCACAGCATTGCCGCCCACGGCGACTGCTGCCGGACCGGTGGCCTCAGCGTTCTGGCCAAACGCGGCACTGTTCTGGCCCGTGGCCAAGGCGTTCATGCCGACTGCGGTTGCACCGTTGGCGACTGCATTGGCACCGTTGCCATAGGCCGACGCGCCATTGCCGATCGCATTGCTGGCTTCACCCGCCGCCGTAGCCGCGTCGCCTTCTGCATAGGCACCGGCATCACTGTCGGCGCTGCCGCTAGCCTTGAAGTATTTGCTGGTGTTTTCAGCAACCGCTGCGACTTCATCCAACTGCGATTTGTTCACCGCGTCGGTGTCTTCGGTGCCGGCAGCAACATTGGTGATCTGCCGTTCGCTGCCCACATCACCCACCGACACGCTGTTCTCGCGATCGGCCCAGGAATTGGCACCGATGGCGACGCTGTTGACCGCTGCCGCGGTGGCGCTCTGGCCAAGCGCGGTGGAGTTGTCAGCATCGGCCCAGCTGTTGAAGCCAATCGCGGTGGCGTACTCGCCGATCGCCCACGCGCCATTGCCGAATGCCGACGCGCCGGTGCCCGACGCTTCGGTGCTGATGAAGCCACCGAAAGTGGTGCCACCCACCGCAGTGGATTCTTCACCCGAAGCGATAGCGGATTCGCCCACGGCCGTGGTACTGGTCGCCGAGGCGGAAGCACCCAGACCCATCGCAACGCCGTAGTCGCCGCTGGCATCCGCGCCGTAACCCACGGCCGAAGCGAGGTCGCCGGAGGCTGAGCTATAGGCACCAAGCGCGGTGGTGCCGCGACCACTGGCATCGGCGCGGAAACCATTGGCCGTTGCCTGCTGCCCGGAGGCGAGCGCTTGGCTACCCTGCGCGGTTGCGTAAGCACCCGTGGCTTCCGCCGCGCTGCCAACCGCAGTGCTGCCCAGCTCACTGGCAACACTGGCGGAGCCGACCGCAGTGGAATCATCAGCTGCCGCGTAGGCACCATCACCGATCACCACACTGCCGTCTCCACTGGCGATGCTGTTGCTACCCAGCGCAATCGCGTTGGCACCATCGACAAGATTCCCGGAGCCGAAGGCACTGCTGTTGGCGCCATCGACCTGGTTGAAATTGCCGACTGCCGAACTGTTTTCGCCGTTGGCGGTGTTCACGTAGCCAACCGCGCTGGAGTAGTCGCCAGCGGCCACGTTGTAGCTGCCCACCGCGGTGCTTTCCACGCCGCTGGCCAGCGAGCCAACACCCGCAGCCATCGCACCTTGGCCACTGGCTACTGCATCGTCACTGCCATCGGCAGCGCCATTGGCCTTGAAGTAGCGGCCGGCCAACAGCGCGCCGTCTGCAGCCGCGTTGAGTTGATTGAGGTTTACCGCATCGGTACCGGCAGTTCCGGCGGCGACATTGCTGATCTGACGTTCGTTTCCAGCCGAGCCTACCGACACCGTGTTCGCGCGATCGGCGATGGAGCCGGCGCCCAACGCGACACTGCCTGCGGCCGAAGCCACGGTGCCCGCACCAATGGCAACCGCGTTGGCGCCCGAGGCATCTGCACTGATGGCGATGGCGCAATCCACCAAGGTGGCACTGCCCACTACCAGACATTGCGCGTTACCACCCACTTCCACCGACTGTGCCTGTACCGGCGTTACCCAGGCACCTGCTCCTAGACCCAACGCAACGGCAACCGACAAGGCTTGCAGGCGCAACCCGGCGCTATGCCGCTCATCCATGACCACACCGGCCGAGCTGGACGATGCCAACTCCGACGCCACCACCAACTGCCCCAATGCCTTGTTCCATACCTTGCGGTAGATCCGGTTCATCGCTGCTGCTCCTCAAGTGGACGGGTTTTTTCGCTTGCAGAAAACCCCATCGCTGGACTGGCGTGCCCAACGATCCCCCTGTGGTGTTGTGGTCCCGGTCCCGGTACAGCTGGGCACGTGAGGCTCACGCCTGTCGCGGTCTACCCCCCTTGTTCCATACCTGTCGGGTGACTACGGGATGGATGGAGTCTTAATCGACGATTCATGATTCGTCAAATATTTGGCTTAAGAATCCGTTCTGTGAGGAACTCCTCAAATCTCTCAATTTGATGAGATCTTCAAAAAAATTACTTCTGAAACAGTTGCCTAGTCGCGACTGCCCGCAGAGGCATCCATTTCAGCCACCCAAAAGATGAAGGCGTTAATGTTCCTTCAGGCCTTGGGCTGCGGGCTTCTAGCTGATTTCACCGCGCCCGCGAAACAAATGGATTCATCTTCCTTAAAAGTGGCAAACAGTTGCATTGCAACAAGGCAAGTTGCGCCAGCAGCTGCCTGCAATAGGGCAACTGGATTTCACCAAGACGTCAGGTTGCCGGCGGACTTTGCCTACGGAGGCTTGAGGTGCTCATCGCAGACTGAGCGCGGATGGGAGGGCTGCGGTCACATAGGCGATGGCCCCCTCAAACCGTGGAATGCCAGCCCTTGCGGCGCTTCCAATCCATCCGCTTGTGAAGCGCTCCGCGCTCCTGCTTTCGGGTACGGCCGAGCCGCTGGATACGAATCGAGCCCCAACAACGCAAAAGCCCGCAGGCGTCAGCCTGCGGGCTTGTTCAAACGTCAATGGACGACGGTGCACTCCAGGCAGCTTCGCCTGTTCAGCCGCACCACACTCGTGCGTTGCGGAACATACGCAGCCACGGCGAATCTTCACCCCAGCTGCCCGGTGCCCAACTCAGGTTGACCGTGCGCGGGGTGCGTTCCGGGTGCGGCATCAGGATGGTGACGCGGCCATCGCTGGTGGTCAGGCCGGTGATGCCGTCCGGCGAGCCGTTTGGATTCAGCGGGTACTGGGTGGCCACGCGGCCATCACCGTCGACGTAACGCAGCGCGATGCTGGCGGCTGCCTGATCCACCGCGCTGTCGAACTCGGCACGGCCTTCGCCATGTGCCACTGCAACCGGCAGGCGCGAGCCGGCCATGCCACGCAGCAGGATCGACGGCGACTCCACAATTTCCAGCAAAGCGGTGCGTGCTTCGAACTGCTCGCCGGCATTGCGCAGGAACTTCGGCCAATGTTCGGCACCCGGAATGATGTCCTTGAGCTGGCTCATCATCTGGCAGCCGTTGCACACGCCCAGCGCGAAGGTATCCGGGCGGGCGAAGAAGGCCGCGAAGGCCTCACGCAGTGCCGGACGTTCGAGGATGGAAGTTGCCCAGCCGCGGCCTGCACCCAGCACGTCGCCGTAGCTGAAACCGCCGCAGGCAGCGATGCCGCGGAAGTCGCTCAGCTGCACGCGGCCTTCGATCAGGTCGCTCATGTGCACGTCGTAGGCGTCGAAACCAACGCGCTCGAAGATGTTGGCCATTTCGATCTGGCCGTTGACGCCCTGCTCGCGCAGGATCGCCACCTTCGGTCGCGTGCCAGTTGCAATGAACGGCGCGGCGACGTCGTCGGCCGGATCGAATGCCAACTTCGGCTTCAGGCCCGGCGCGTTGAAGTTGCGCGCAATCGCACGCTCCTGGTCAGCCGCATCCGGGTTGTCACGCAGCTTCTGCATGGCGTGGGTCACCGACCACCAGGCATCGAACAATTCTTCCCAGCGCCATTCCACCACGCTGTCGCCTGCCAGCTGCACGCGCACCACCGGTGCGGTGGTCGGGCGGGCAATGCGCTGCGCGCATTCGGTCAGCGCATGGCGTTCGACCAGATCGGCGAACGCTGCGCGGTCTTCCTTGGCGATCTGCACCACGGCGCCCAGTTCTTCGTTGAACAGGCTGCGGAACGGATCATCGCCCCAGGCATCGAGCACGATGTCCAGGCCCATGCGCGAGGCGAATGCCATTTCGCACAGTGCAGCGAACGCGCCGCCGTCGCTGCGGTCGTGGTAGGCCAGCAACAGGCCGGACTCACGTGCATCACGGATCAATTCAAAGAACGCACGCAGGCGCTGCGGGTCGTCCAGATCCGGCGCTTCACCGGCGAACGCCGGCAACGCGCTGTGATCGGCCTGGGTCTGCGCCAGGATCGAACCGCCCAGACGCTGCTTGCCAGCGCCCAGGCCAATCAACCACAGCTCGCTTTCGGTTTCGCGGTCCAGCAGCGGGGTCAGCTGCTGGCGGGCATCGCTGACCGGCGCGAATGCGGTGATCACCAGCGATACCGGCGACACCGACTTCTCGGCCTGGCCATCGGCCTGCCACTGCGCCTGCATCGACAGCGAGTCCTTGCCCACCGGGATGCTGATATCCAGCTGCGGACACAGCTCCATACCGACGGCCTTGACTGCGTCGTACAGCAGCGCGTCTTCGCCGTTGTGGCCGCAGGCGGCCATCCAGTTGGCCGACAGCTTGACCGTATCCAGCGCGGTTACCGGTGCGGCGCAAAGGTTGGTGATGGCTTCACCCACCGCCATGCGCGCCGATGCAGCGGCGTTCAACAGTGCCAGCGGCGTGCGCTCACCCAGCGACATGGCTTCACCGGCATAGGTGTCAAAACCAGCCAGGGTGATCGCCACATCGGCCATCGGCAGCTGCCACGGGCCAATCATCTGCTCACGCGCGGTCAGACCGCCCACGCTGCGGTCACCGATAGTGACCAGGAAGCTCTTCGAAGCGACGGTCGGGTGTGCGAGCACACGCAGGCCAGCGTCATGCAGATCGATGCCGGCAGTCTTCAGCGACGGCCAGCGCGGAGCCGGCGGATGCACGGTATCGCGGTGCATCTTCGGCGCCTTGCCGAACAGCACGTCCATCGGCAGATCGATGGGGGCATCGGCCGGGGTATTGCCCGGGGTCGCGCCATAGGCCACGACCAGGTGTTCTTCGCTGGTTGCAACACCAACGGCCGCGAACGGGCAGCGTTCGCGCGCGCAGATGGCGGCGAACTCGGCCAGGCGCTCCTGCGCCACGCCGAGCACATAACGTTCCTGCGACTCGTTGCACCACAGTTCCAGCGGCGACAGCGAGGGATCGTCGGTCGGCACCTTGCCCAGGTCGATCACGCCACCGACGTTGGAGTCGTGCAGCAGTTCGGGAATCGCGTTGGACAGGCCACCGGCGCCGACGTCATGGAAGAATTTGATCGGGTTGTTCGTGCCCATGGCCACGCAACGGTCGATCACTTCCTGGCAGCGGCGTTCCATTTCCGGGTTGTCGCGCTGCACGCTGGCAAAATCGAGGTCTTCGGCGCTTTCGCCCGAGGCCACCGACGAAGCCGCACCGCCGCCCAGACCAATCAACATGGCCGGGCCGCCGAGCACGATCACCGCGTCGCCCGCTTGCAGCTGCAGCTTGTCGACCTGCACGCGGTCAATCGCGCCCAGGCCGCCAGCCAACATGATCGGCTTGTCGTAGGCACGGGTAATGCCGTCTTCCGGCAGCTCGAAGCTGCGGAAATAACCGAGCAGGTTCGGGCGGCCGAATTCGTTGTTGAACGCGGCGCCACCCAGCGGGCCGTCGAGCATGATGTCCAAGGCCGGTGCCATGCGCGGGTTCAGCGCGCGCGGCGCTTCCCACGGCTGCGGCAAGGTCGGGATGCGCAGGTGCGAGACCGAGAAGCCGGTCAGGCCAGCCTTGGGCTTGCCGCCACGGCCGGTGGCACCTTCGTCGCGGATCTCGCCACCGGCGCCGGTCGCGGCACCCGGGAACGGCGCAATCGCGGTCGGGTGGTTATGCGTTTCCACCTTGATCTGGAAGGCGCTGGGCACCACCGCTTCGCTGCGGTACTTGCCGGTGGCCGGGTCCGGGCGATAACGCGCGGCCGGTTCGCCTTCGATCACCGCGGCATTGTCGCTGTACGCGCTGAGCGTGTGCTGCGGGGTCTGCTGGTGGGTGTTCTTGATCATCTTGAACAGCGAGCGCTCCTGCTCGTTGCCATCGATGGTCCAGCTGGCGTTGAAGATCTTGTGTCGGCAATGCTCGGAATTGGCCTGCGCGAACATCATCAGTTCGACGTCGGACGGATCACGGCCGAGTTCGCTGTAACGCTGGCGCAGGTAGTCGATCTCGTCATCGGCCAGGGCCAGGCCGAGACGCTTGTTGGCACCTTCCAGGTCGTCCAGGGCGATGCGCTCCAGGCTGCCGCGGCCGACGTTGTTGAACAGCGCCTGCGCCTGGCCGATGTCTTCCAGCAGCGACTGGGTCATCGGATCGTGCAGCAGCTTGGCCAGTGCGGCCTGTTGCGCCGGATCGGACGGCCAGCCGCTCAGGTCGATGCGGGTACCGCGCTCCACGCGCTGGATCGGCAGGCCGGCACCGCGCACCAGCTCGGTGGCCTTGCTCGACCACGGTGACAGCGTGCCCAGGCGCGGCACCACATAGCGCGAGATCGCGCCGTCGGCGCGCTCGGCGGCCTGTGGCTGGCCCTGCAGGATGCGGCCCAGCGTGGTCTGGTCGACCGCGCCGGCATCGGCAGCTTGGGTGAAATAGACGTGCCAGGCACCGGTGATGCGCAGATCGGCGGCAATGGACTGCAGGCGGGATTCAAGACGTTCGCGGCGGAACGGCGAAAGGGCAGCTGCGCCCTCGAGGACGATCATGTCCGGGAGACCATGGTGGGAATCGGCCCGCGATTGTACCGGACTCGGCCGCCCCAAGCCTCAGCACCCCGGCTACCGGAAGTCCTCAGGGATGACGCGGTTCACACCGACAGCCCCAAGAGACGGGTAAACCGCGCCAGCGTTTTGGGCGACGTTATCCTCGATCAGCCGGCAACCGATGCCGGTGCGGCGCCCCATTCCAGGGCCCAAAAACACTCCCCAGACGGTCCAGGAGCGGGCGCAAGCGCGCCCGTCATGCCGAAGGCATGCCCAGACACGCCCCCACCCACAAGGAGAACCCCATGAAGGATCATTTCGCAGGCCGTTGCCGGCCCCCGTTCACCCACCGCCGAGGACGGCTGCGCTGGGCCTTGGCGCTGGTAGTGGCGCCCGCCTGCGCCATACCTGCCGCCCAGGCCGCCGACTGCGCGGGCGTCAACCCCCGGCTGGGAACCACGATCTACCAGCCCGGCCAGACCCTGCAGAAAGATGGCGTGCTCTATCGGGTCCGGCAGACCATCTGGAACGCCCCGCCGGACCACCCCGCTGGCCGCCGTTACTACGACAACCTGGGACGCTGCGACGGCGCTGCGCCGGTAGCCAACCAGCCACCGCAGGTCCGTATCACCTCGCCCACCGCGGGTAGCACGTTCAGCGCCGGCAACAGCATCACATTGAGCGCCGACGCCACCGACCGCGATGGCAGCGTCCGCAAGGTCGAATTTTTCCGCAACGGCGTGCCGCTGGGCAGCGTCGGCGGCATGCCCTACCGCCTGACCTGGCATAACGCCGCAGCAGGCGACCATCTGCTAACCGCCATCGCCACCGATGACTGCAACGCCAGCACCAGCTCGGCCACCGTCAGCGCGGCAGACAAGGACACCACCGCGCCGTCGATCCCGAGCGGGCTCAGCGTGCAGGCACGCACCCCGACCAGCATCGCACTGCATTGGAATGCTTCCAACGACAATCCCGGTGGCAGCGGCATCGCCGGCTATGCGCTGTACCGCGACGGGCAGCAGATCGCCTCGCTCTCCAATACCGGTTACAGCGACACCGCGTTGCAGCCGGCCACCAACTATCGCTACGCGGTGCTTGCCCGTGACAAAGCCGGTAATACCTCGGCACTCAGCGCCGCGATCAGCACAAGCACGCTACCGGAGGACAACGGCGGCGGCGATCCACCCAATCCCGGCACTCCGGGCGGTCCCGGCGGCCCGAATGACAACGGCAAGCGGGTGATTGGTTACTTCACCCAATGGGGCATCTATGGCCGCAATTACCGGGTAAAGAACATCGACAGCAGTGGCTCGGCGGCGCGCCTGACCCACATCAACTATGCCTTCGGCAATGTCCGCAACAACCGCTGCGAGGTCGGCGTCACCCAGGCCGCCAATTCGGCCACCGGCGCCGGCGGCGATGCCTATGCCGATTACACCCGCAGTTTCGGCGCGGGCGAAAGCGTCAGCGGTGTCGGCGACCGCTGGAACCAGCCGCTGCGCGGCAACTGGAACCAGCTCAAGCAGCTCAAGGCCAAGCATCCGCAGCTGAAGACGCTGATTTCACTGGGCGGCTGGACCTGGTCACGCGGCTTCTCCAGTGCGGCACGCCCGGAGAACCGCCAGGCCTTCGTCGCCTCCTGCATTGATGCCTATATCAAGGGCAACCTGCCGTTCACCGACAATGCCGGCGGCCAGGGTGTTGCTGCAGGCGTGTTCGATGGCATCGACATTGATTGGGAATACCCGGCCGCCTGCGGACTGAGCTGCGGCACGCCGGCCGACCGCGACAACTTCACCGCCCTGCTGGCCGAGTTCCGCCGTCAGCTGGACGCAGTGCGCCCTGGCCTGCTGCTGACCGTGGCGGTCGGTGCCGGCATCGACAAGATCCGCCCGACCGACCCGGCCGCCTACCACCGCCATCTGGATTTCATCAATGTGATGACCTACGACTTCCATGGCGCCTGGGCCGGCACCACCAATCACCACACCGCCCTGTTCCACTCCCCGGCAGATCCTTCAACCGGTGACGCCGCGCTGTACAACAGCAATGACGCCATCGAGGCGTATCTGCAACGTGGTGTGCCTGCCGCCAAATTGAACCTCGGCGTCGGTTTCTACGGCCGCGGTTGGACCAACGTGGCACGCGGCAACAACGGCCTGTACCAGAGCGGCCGGCCAGCAGCAGGCAAGTACGAGGCCGGCATCGAGGACTGGAAGGTGCTGAAGAACCTCGGCTGGCCGGTGTATACCGACCCACTTGCGCAGGCGACGTGGCTGTATGACGGCAACACCTTCTGGAGCGTGGACACCCCGGAGATGCTTGGCCGCAAGATGGCCTACGTCAAAGCCCAGGGGCTGGGCGGCGCGTTCTTCTGGGAGTTCAGCGGTGACGATGCCCAGGGCACGCTGGTCAACAGCGTCAGCAACGGCCTGAAGTAGGCAGCTGCCAAAAACCACAACGCCCCTCGCGTTGACGGGAGGGGCGTTGTCTGCTCAAGCCTTGCTGCGTATCGCCATCAGCGGCTGCCGCCAGCTTCGATACGGTCCAGCGCGGCCTTCAGCTGTGCTGGCGGCAGGTAGCCGCCGAGCTGGCTGCCATCGGCAGCAAAGATTGCCGGGGTACCGTTGATGCCCAGCTGCTGGCCGAGGTTGTACTGCATGGCCACCGGATTGGTGCAGTTCCTGGACTGCACCGGCTGGCCAGACTTGGCAGCGGTCAGCGCGGCCTTGCGGTCGCTGGCACACCAGACCGAAATCATGTCGGTGGCGTCCTTGCTGGCCAGGCCCATGCGCGGGAAGGCCAGGTATTCCACGGCAATGCCGTTGCGGTTCAGCTCGGCGATGTCCTGGTGCAGCTTGCGGCAGTAGCCGCACTCGATATCCGTGAACACGCTGATGGTGTGCTTGGCATTTGGCGGCGCAAACACGATGCGGTCCGCATGCGGCAGCGTCTGCAGCAGGTTGCGGCGGTAAGCCAGCAAGCCGGGGCTGGTGGCCTGGGCCTTCTTCTCGATGTCATAAGGCGTGCCCTGCAGCAGATAGCGACCGTCATCGGTCACGTACAGCACCTGCCCGGACACCAACACTTCACGGAAACCTGCAAACGGTGCCGCGCCTATGTATTCCGGCTTGAGGTTTGGATCCAGCTCCTTGAGGGCGTCGCGCACCTGCTTTTCCACTGCGGCATCGGCCGGCGAAGCGACAGCACTGGCAGCGGCTTTGGGTGCTGCGGGCTGTTGCGCGCAGGCAGTAAGGCTGAGCGCGCCAAACAGCGCGGCAATGGCAAATCGGAACATGGCGACCCATCGAAAGAGAACAGCCGGATTCTCGCACACCGCCCGAATCAGTGTGGGAGCGGCGTCAGCCGCGGCGCCTGGAATGCCTGAACACAGCCAGCAACTGCAATCTCATGGTCCTTCTGCTTCGCGGCTCACGCCGCGCCCCCAAAACAGCCCCCCTCGCGCCGAGGCGATTCACCCGCGCGGGTGGTGCTTGCGGTGCAGCTTCTGCAGGTGTTCGCGTGCGACCAGGGTGTAGATCTGGGTGGTGGACAACGAGCTGTGGCCAAGCAGCATCTGCAGCGCGCGCAGGTCGGCGCCGTGGTTGAGCAGATGGGTGGCAAAGCTGTGCCGCAAGCCGTGCGGGCTGATCTTGCCAGGATCAATGCCGGCCACTGCCGCGCTGGCTTTCACCAAGGCCCAGAACTGCTGGCGACTCAACGGGGTACGGTCGACATCGACGAACAGCGGCACCTGCCCCGCCAGCGTCGCTGCAACCGGCTTGCCTCCGGTCAGCGCCGGCCGCGCCGTGGCCAGATAGCGCTCCAGCCAGTACTGCGATTCCTCGCCCAAGGGCACCAGCCGCTCCTTGCTGCCCTTACCGGTCACCCGCAGTACGCCCTGGCGCAGGTTGATCGCATTGGCCGGCAGATTGACCAGCTCGCTGACACGCAGGCCTGCGGCGTACATCAGCTCCAGCATCGCGCGGTCGCGCAGGCCGACCGGGCTTTCCGTGTCTGGCGCTGCCAACAGTGCCTCGACCTGGCTTTCGGCCAAGGCCCTGGGCAGCGAACGTGGCAGCTTGGGCGACTCCAGCAGTGCCGCAGGGTCATCACTCCGTTCGCCACGCTTGAGTGCCTGCGCGAAGAAAGCGCGCAGCACAGACAGCAAGCGGGCATTGCTGCGCGCGGTCCAACCGTGACGCGTGCGCCAGGCCAGGTAATCAAACAGACCCGCACGATCAATCCCAGCCAAGCCGTCGCTGGTGCCGTCACGCCAACGCGACAAACCTTCCAGGTCGCGCCGATAACTCTCCAGCGAAGCCCGCGCCAAGCCGTTCTCAGCCCAGATCGCATCCAGGAAACGCTGGATCACACGGTCATCGGCATCACGCAACGGCGGCAGTTGCTGTACCAGTTGGCGGCGTTCGGCGGGGGTCAGGGACGCAGACATCGGCGCAAGGATAAGCCCTGCTTCCACGACTGCCCATGCACGCATACCGGCACAGACCGTATGCTCAGCCCATGAGCACACCCGCCCTTGCCGAAACGCCCCGCCCCTCCGCGTTGCTGCTGCGCCGCCTGGCCGCTCTGTTCTACGACCTGTGGCCGGTACTGGCGCTGTGGATGCTGGTGTCGGCACTGTTCACCGTCGGCTACACCGTGGCCGGCCATGCCAGCCGCGACAACATCCACCCCTTCAGCGCACTGCAATGGCTGCTATGGCTGAGCTGCTGGTTGATAGCCGGCCTCTATGCGACCGAGAGCTGGAAGCGCGGCGGGCAGACCCTGGGCATGCGCCCGTGGCGGCTGCGCCTGCAGACCGCTGACGGGCAAGCACCCAGCCGGGCCCTGCTGTGGAAGCGCTATGCACTGGCCACGCTGTCACTGCTGCTGGGCGGACTGGGCTTCATCTGGGCGCTGTTCGACCGCGAGCGCCTGACCCTGCATGACCGCCTGAGCGGCACCCGCCTGCAGAAACTGTAGTGCCGAGCCATGCTCGGCAAAGGGCATTACCAACATTGCCGAAATGTAGTGCCGAGCCATGCTCGGCAGAGGCTCTACCGGTAAAGCC
>NZ_JBRREH010000011.1:0-70234 GCF_056760175.1 Stenotrophomonas sp. STEN021
CCCGCCATACAGTTTTTGTGTGTGCCTCGTCTCTGGGGGGCTATTTTTTTTTTTTTTTTTTTTTCCGCCGCGCTCCCCCCGGCCAAGCCACGGGTACATCCGGCGCCCACGATGGCGCCCCTCCTTGAAACTGCGAATGCAGGCCTTTCGGCGGCCTGCAGCCTCGCCAGCTTCGCGGCTGACGCCGCTCCTACAAAAAATCAAAACATCTACTGCGCCGCCATGATCAGCGCATCCACATCCAGATGATGGCCGGCACGTGCGGCCTTGGTGCGCAGGTACTGCTCGTTCTCGTGGGTGATCTCGCCGGTGACCGGCACGCAGCCAACGACTTCGATGCCGGCCTTGCGCAGGTGCTGCACCTTGGTGGGATTGTTGGTCAGCAGCTGGATGCGCTGCACGCCCAGCGCGCGCAGCATGGCCACCGCGCTGCCGTAGCGGCGCTCGTCGGCACCGAAGCCGAGCTGTGCATCGGCGTCGATGGTGTCCAGGCCTTCGTGCTGGTAGCCGTAGGCACGCATCTTGGCGGCGATGCCGGTGCCGCGGCCTTCCTGGTCCAGGTACAACAGGATGCCGCCGCCCAGCTCCTTGAGCGTGCGCAGGCCACGCCGTAGCTGGTCGCCGCAATCGCACTTGAGCGAGCCGAACAGGTCGCCGGTGAGGCAGGACGAATGCACGCGCACCGGCACGATGCCGCTCATGTCCGGATTGCCGACGATCACCGCAACCTGGTCACGCTGTGCCACGCCGCCACGGAACACGGCGAACTCGCTCATGCCGACGTCACGCAGCGGAACTGGCGAGCGTGTCACCAGTTCGTAGTCCTGGCCGGCCTGGCCAGCACCTTCGTACAGGGCGGTGGTGTCCAGCTGCAGGCAGTCATCGAACGGGCTGCCTGCGGCATTCAGTTCCACCGAGATCATGGCCGGCAACAGCAAACCCAGCCGCGCCACTTCCACCGTCGCTGCATCCAGCGCATTGCCATTGGCTTGCGCATCGGCCGGCGCGGTCGCATCGCGCAGGTAGGCCAGTGCTGGCAGCTCGGCAAACGCGCGATCCGCCAGTGGCAGGTGGATGCCGTTGGCAGCGTTGATGCCCAGCGTCTGCGCGCGCGCTGCGCTCAGGAACAGGTAATGGCGGCCTTGCGCGGCCTCGGCGAAGGCGGCGTAGCCTTCCGGCGAGCTGCTGTCCAGGGCAATGCTGGCCAGCCGTTGCCGGCCATCGCTGATCACTACCGGGCGGCCCGCACGGAGTTCGGCGGCGGCACGCTCGCAGCGGATGGCGGCGGTCTGGCCGAAGTAGGACGGGCTGGCGGAAGCGGGGCTGTTCATTTGAAACCTTATGGGGGCCGTTGGCAGTCGAATCAATCGAGCGGCACGGGTGACGCAGTGTTGCAGCAGCAGGTTCAGTGCGGGTGACGGGCAGTGGCGTAAGGGTCATGCTCGCCGCTGCCCGGTGGCCGCAGCGTGTAGCGCTTGTAGGTCCACTGGTACTGCGCAGGATCGCGGCGGGCGATGCGCTCGATGCCGGCATTGAGGGTGGTGGCGGCCAGTTGCAGATCCGGGTCGGCGATCTGGGCCTCGGCCGGCTCGATGTGCAGGGCGAAGTCCAGGTTGGGCCCGGTGCGTTCGCACCAGCCGTATAGCAGGGTGGCACCGGTGCGCTCGGCCAGGCGGTTGACCAGGGTCATGGTCAGTGCCTGCATGCCGAAGAACGGCACGAATACGCCGTCGCCGTTCTTGGGCTGCTGGTCGGGCAGGATGCCGGTGGCGCCGCCTTCCTTGAGCACCTTGAACAATTGCCGCACGGCCGGGCCTTCGGCACGCACCTGGCGCACGTTGTCGCCGCCGCGGCACAGCTGCAGGAATTCATCGCCGACCGGGTTCTCCGGCGGTGCATAGACGATGGCGATCGGCCCGCGTGAGGCCAGCCATTGGTTCAGCAGCTCCCAGTTGCCGTAGTGCGGGGCAATCACGATCACCCCCTTGCCCGACGCCAGCGCGGCGTCATACAAGTCCTGGCCGTGGCGTTCGCGCAGGTGCCGGGACAGGTTCTGCGCGGGGTCGTGGGTCCACAGGTACAGGGTTTCCAGCGCCTGGCGGGCGGTGGTGCGCAGCACCTTGCGGTGCAGGCGCGCGCGCTGGGCGGGGTCCAGCTCCGGATAAACCAACTCCAGGTTGCGGCGGGTCACCCGGCTTTCGCGGGCATTGATGCTGCGCCACAGCCAGGCCACCGTGTCGGCCAGGGTCCGCTGCCAGGACCAGGGCAGGTGGGTCAGGGCGCAGGCGAGGCGGTAATAGAGCTTGGCAGTGGATTGCGGTTTCATTCCCGCAAGTTTAGCCGCTGGCGCCCGGTGCTATGGTGCCCGGCCCCACAGCAGGAGCTGCCAATGCTTTGCCTGATCCAACGTGTCACCCAGGCCTCGGTCACCGTCGACGACGCTGTGGTCGGGCAGATCGGCCCGGGCCTGCTTGCCCTGGTGGGGGTGGAGCCGGACGACGATGAGGCGATGCTGTCGCGGATGGCGGACAGACTGCTCGGTTACCGGGTTTTCGCCGACGATGCCGGCAAGATGAACCGTTCCTTGCGCGATACCGGTGGTGGGCTGCTGCTGGTCAGCCAGTTCACCCTGGCCGCCGATACCCGTTCAGGCATGCGTCCGAGCTTCACCAGCGCCGCGCCGCCGGCCGAGGCTGAACGGCTTTTCAACCGATTGGTGGCTATCTGCCGTGAAAAACACAGCTCAGGGGTGGAAATTGGCCGCTTTGGTGCCCATATGGTTGTCAGCCTGATAAACGATGGGCCCGTAACCTTTCTGCTCAGACCGTAGCGCGCCGCGAACCCACCGCCCCGGCAAGCGCTATGCTGCGCTGGTATAATGCTAGGTTCCCATCTTCACAATCGCCGGTGGCGCGAGCATTACATGGCCAACGAACGTCCTGCCCAGCAAAACGACATCAAGCTTCTGATCAGCAAGGGCCTGGAACAGGGCTACCTGACCTACGCCGAAGTTAACGATCATCTGCCCGACGACATGGTCGATCCGGAGCAGATCGAAGACATCATCGGCCTGATCACCGGCATGGGCATCGATGTCCACGAAGTTGCCCCCGACGCCGACACGCTGATGCTCAGCGACGGCAACACCGGCAACCGTGAAGTCGATGATACCGCCGCTGAAGAAGCTGCTGCTGCACTTACCGCACTCGACACCGAAGGTGGCCGCACCACCGACCCGGTGCGCATGTACATGCGCGAAATGGGTACGGTCGAGCTGCTGACCCGCGAAGGCGAAATCGCTATCGCCAAGCGCATCGAAGAAGGCCTGGGCCAGGTGCAGGCTGCACTGGGCACCTTCCCGCTGGCCGTCGAGTCGGTGCTGGCCGACTACGAACTGCACAAGGAAGGCAAGAAGCGCCTGGCCGAAGTGATCGTCGGCTTCAACGACCTGGTCGAGGAAGCACCGGCACCGGCCGTTGCCGAAGACACCAGCGATGACGCTGATGCAGACGGTGATGAAGACGACGACGGCGACGACGTCGAGGAAGAAGCCGGCCCGACCGGTCCGGATCCGGTGGAAGTGGCTGCCCGCATGGAGCAGCTGGCCGCCGACCTGGCCAAGTTCAAGAAGGCCCACGCCAAGGGCGACGTCAAGGCCCAGGCCAAGCTGCGCGAGGAAATCTCGGCCACCTTCGTGACCCTGAAGCTGCCGCTGCCGCTGACCGACGTGCTGGTGCGCCTGCTGCGCGACACCATGGCCCAGGTCAAGTCGCAGGAGCGTCGCGTGCTGCACCTGGCCACCATCACCGCTCGTATGCCGCGTAAGGATTTCATCCGCTCGTGGGAAGGCAACCAGACGAATCTGGAGTGGGTGGAAGACGCAATCAAGCGTAAGCAGAAGTGGTCGTCGGCGCTGCGTGACGTCAAGGACCAGATCGTTGCCGAACAGCAGGCCACCATCGACCTTGAGAAGGACACCCAGCTGAGCCTGGACGAGCTGAAGGAAATCAGCCGCGTCATGGCCTACGGCGAAGCCAAGGCGCGCAAGGCCAAGAAGGAAATGGTCGAGGCCAACCTGCGTCTGGTCATCTCCATTGCCAAGAAATACACCAACCGCGGCCTGCAGTTCCTGGACCTGATCCAGGAGGGCAACATCGGCCTGATGAAGGCTGTCGACAAGTTCGAATACCGTCGTGGTTACAAGTTCTCGACCTATGCAACCTGGTGGATCCGCCAGGCGATCACCCGCTCGATCGCCGACCAGGCCCGCACCATCCGTATCCCGGTGCACATGATCGAGACGATCAACAAGTTGAACCGCATTTCCCGCCAGATGCTCCAGCAGTACGGCCGCGAGGCCACACCGGAGGAGCTGGCCAAGGAAATGGACATGCCGGAAGACAAGATCCGCAAGGTGATGAAGATCGCCAAGGAGCCGATCTCGATGGAAACCCCGATCGGCGACGACGAGGATTCGCATCTGGGCGACTTCATCGAGGACACCAACGTGGAGTCCCCGATCGAGAACACCACCAACATCAACTTGTCGGAAACCGTGCGTGACGTGCTGGCTGGCCTCACCCCGAGGGAAGCCAAGGTGCTGCGCATGCGCTTCGGCATCGACATGAACACCGATCACACGCTGGAAGAAGTGGGCAAGCAGTTCGACGTGACCCGCGAGCGCATCCGTCAGATCGAGGCCAAGGCGCTGCGCAAGCTGCGTCACCCGAGTCGTTCGGAGCAGCTGCGCAGCTTCCTCGACATCGAGTGAGTGGTGGCTTGCAAGTGATTGCTGGCGCGTAAGCGCCGGAATGAAAAACCCCGCCTTGGCGGGGTTTTTCTTTGGGTGGATGGCGATGGGCGTCGTGGGATGCTCAGCTCACGCGTTGCCTTCGGAGCAGCCATGCGCGTGATACATGCTTTACGCAATACGCGCACATCAAAAGCAGACACAAGGAAGTAGTCGCACGCAGCGCGCTCCACTACACTGTGTCGTCGCTACGGGCCTATAGCTCAACGGTTAGAGCAGAGGACTCATAATCCTTTGGTTCCAGGTTCGAATCCTGGTGGGCCCACCATGTTTTGCTACTCCAATCAGGATGTTACGCGCCGGGCTTCTTCTCGGAATTGGTAGCTCCTGAAAAATCTCCTGAAAAATCGAACAGTTTTGCCGATTCAACGACCGGAAGTTCGTGGTCGTAGATGTCCAGCATCTTGCTGTCTTTGTGGCCACTGCTCTGCTGCTTGTCGGCACGATTGCCCTTTGTGTCCGTGATGCCGCGATGCTTGAGGCCGTGAAGACTGAACCGCTGATCGGGGGTGATCACTTTCTGCTCAATCGCAGCCTTTATCATTTTCTGCCATGCGGTATCCAGGCCGTCTTTTGACAGTTGCTCGCCGCCTTCGGCAATGAAGATGGGGCGAAGCTCTGGCTTCATCGGGACTGGCTTGCCCTTGTTGCGTTTGTTCGACAGGATCTTCGCGCGCAGTTCCTTGGCGGTTGACCATGCTGCCTTCAGCTCAGGTGTCCAACGGACGATGTTGTCGCGGCTGCCCTTGCGTCGGTTTGTCAAGATGCCTTCGGCGTGTTCGTTTGCATCCGTCAGGGTCAGCGCTTCGATACCGCGTAGCCGGCACGCATAGGCAATGGTCATGAGCGGCGCCAGGTAAGCGGGGCCGCTGCCCTTAGCACGCGACTGCAGCAGGCCTCGCTGGTGTGCGAAGTTGATAACCGCGAGCATGGCGACGCGCTCCGGCATGTTGTGTTGCTTGCGCTCCTTCGCTCCAGCCACACCTTCGGCGGGATTGGTCAAGCAGTGGCCGTGCTGCCGCCCCCATGAAAATAGCAGGCTGAGGTAACGTTTGAGATGGTTGGCCTTGGAAGGCATGCCGCGAATTGCATCATCAGCGCCTGGCCCGCTCGCTGGCTTGCCTTTGGCGATAGATTCAACTAGCCGCTGGATGATGGCGGTAGTCAGCTTGTCGACAATGAGCGTGGTGAAGGCAGCGCCAGACTTCGTTTTTATATCCCCAAGTGACCTGCCGTAACGTGTGTAGTCCTTCTGAGTAATTGGTGCCAAAGCTTTGAAAGTAGTGCTGTCTTCGTACGCTTCAATCAGCGCGGCGACTGAGCCCGCAGCGTTGCGCCCAGAACGTTGCTCCATGATTGCGAATAGGTCTGAAAGCCGCGCGTGCGGACCAGCAACTACAGTGGTCTTAACGCCGAAGCCCTCTGGGTGTTTGTCGCGCACATACCAGCGCCCACTCCCGCTCGGGTCCCAATAGAGGCTCGTCGGGAGCTTGTGGTAGTCCTTCGCAATGTGCTGCGGCACATTCGGCGGCAGCTTCCTTGGGCGACCTCGTGCCATTTTCAAAACACCTCGTGGGGACTATAGGTTGCCGTGTCATTCGCGGCTGAGGATAGCCCAAGCGCGGTATTCAGGGCCTCGGTCGTCGTCCAGATGCCGCCCTTGGCATCGTACTGGTAGCGAATGTGATGCTTGCGCGCCCACGTTTCCACGGTTGAAAGAAGGGGCTTTTCCCCTGGCTTGCAGAGTTCCTGCAGATCCTCGAATTGAAGGATGCTTGCGCCGATCATTGGCTTGCGAGCCCTCGCGCAGCAATTGCCCATGCATCGTGATCACGCATCGCTCGCCTCCTGTGGGCTGAAAGGCTCGTCGTCGTCACCTTGCGGCTCGATGGTGCCGACAATCGCCTTGACGGCCATCACAAGGTCGTCAATCTCGAACTCGCGGCGACTGTCTCCCAGCGCGTAGCGGATTCTGTGAATACCAGTCTCCCAACGGTCCTTGCGCACGATCTTGCCATCGCCCCTGAACTCGTAGTCCTCGGGCTTGGCGTCACGGAACTCAGGCATACGGAAATCACGCTCTGTGACTCTCATGTCTGACCAGCTCATGCCTTCACCCCCTGCAGGCGGGCGGCGGTCAGCTCAGCAATGAACGCTGGCCACAGCTCTTCCCAGAAGCCCAACGCCTGCGGGTTCGTGACGCTACCGAACGGGCCGCCGCAGTCCATGAGGTGACGGTGCAGCCAGTCGCAGTCCAGCACCATCTGGTGCCACTCGAGTTCCGTGCTGACGCTCCAGAATGCGTCGAAAGCCTCCCGCGCATCTTCTTTCGATAGATCGCCGTCGCGGCGCTCGCGAAGCAATGCGGCCTTGGCCTCGGCCACGGCTGTATCGCCGCAGAACACAGATGCCTCGGAACCCCAGAGCTTGCCAATCAGGTACCCACGGTTGAGCTTGGACAAGAATCTCGCGGCCGGGCTGCCCATGCTTGACCAGTAGTGGCCTACGGTCCCGAATGAGGTGTTGCAGGTCAGCTCGCACCAATAGTGCTTGCGGTCGCCTTCGCCTTGGATGCCCTCGCGCAGATAGAACGATCCGGACTCATGGTGATTGTGCACCTGGATATGCAGCACCTCCGGCGCGGCGCGCAGGGCGGCGGTAGCCGCTTGCCATGCGTCCCACATATCCTCAACGCGGTTGAAGCCATGGACGGTCTTGGCGGCTGATTTAGCCCATGCGTCGAACTGCGCCCTGGCGCGCTGTTGGTCATCCATGGCGCTTCCCTTCAATCGTCTTCTGTTGGTCGATGACAGCGCATGTCAGGTGACGGGCTGCGGCCTTGGACGTTTCGATGATGCTGTCGGCGCAGGTTCGGAAAATCTCTTCGATGTGGTGCTCGTTGAGGTTGAGCGTCACTTCCCCGGCGTCACCTGAGAACGTGGCCTTGCCGGTGTACTTGCCCTTCATTGCCCCGTACCGCTCCAGCTCGATGGTCAACTTCTGAAGGATCATTCCGACACCCCCGCGCCGTGGCTGGTGGGCTGCTCAGTGCGTGCGAATGCCGATTGGCACGCACGCTTACGGCAGCGAGACCGTGCAGGGATCTCATTGACGTCCATTTCCGTTTCCTCGTTATGAAACGGTATTCCGCAGGCAGGGCCGCGATCAGCACCCCACTTGTTTCCGGGGCGATCCACAATTGCGTGGTACTTGGGTGAACGTGGGTTCTGCCCATGTCCACTTGGGCATGCGTAGAAGCTCGCATCGCGTAGTCCGGCCTTCACGCCCCCACCTCGGCGCTGGTGGCCTGCACGCGCTCGATGACCTGCATGCAGATCAGATCAGCTTCATCCGAAAACCAGTTCAATTCGGCGATGTGTCGCGCCCCGAACAACTTGGGCAAGCTGTTCGGCCGCTGCGTACCCCATACCTTCAGCTCATCGCTGCCGCCCTTGGGGTTGGCGTCGATCAGCTTATGCAGCTTGGTGGCGCAGTTGCCGAGCCGGATCATTTGAGAGCGATGGTTCCCTTCGATGGGAGGGAACTGCCCAAGCGCCTCGCTTGATTCCTTCTGCCATGCGTCCGCCAACTCACGAAATGGCGACAGGTCTATCCCCGGCGCTGCGGGGGTGCTCACCGCCTCCGGCTGCTGCTCTCGGTAGAAGTAGCCCAGCGGCTCGCCACCCTCCACCCAGTCGTCGCGGTCCAGGTCAAACCGCTCGCGGCGCAGTTCGTCGTCGCCCCCCAGCTCGGGGATCGAGTACACGTCGAACGGCCCGCCATACATTGCGATCATGCCGCGCTCCGGATGCTCCATGTTGTCGTAGAACGGCAGACCGGTTACCGGGCATGCGTCACTACCAATTGGCTTTGTCGGTGACTGCACAACCGGCGCTGCGGTGGTGTTGCCAGGAAGCGGCGTGTCGAAGTGGAGTGCGTTCTTGGCCTCCTGCTTTGCGCGTATCTTCGCCATCACCTCGGGCTGAGTGATGCGTGCGAGCTCGAGGTCACCGGCGGCGTGCATGTCCAAGCCAGCCACCCAACAGTAACCGGCAAGCGTGACCATAACGCCGCCAACTTCCTGCGTTGGTTGCCCCACGGGCCGGTTGAACACGTAGTCGACCAGTGTGACCACACGGGTTGGGTCGTAGCCGTGCGCCTGCAGCAGCTCCAACACTTCCTCCAGCAGTCGGTCCCCGCGCTCGGTCATGTTGCTGTAGAGCGAGGGAACGAAACACCGCGCCATCCAATCGGAGGCGCCTGCCTGGAAGGAAGGTGCTGCGGCGACGGGGGCGGCGGCGATCAGCGCGAGCGGACGAACGAACACGGCTGCCGGGCCGTCCTCGGTGTCGTGGATCATGGCAAGGCGCCAGTGCTCGCCTGCCGGTGTCTCGGGCTTCCAGTTGGCCAGCCATGCGCAGGTGTCGAAGTCAACGCTCATCGAGTCATCGCCATAGTCACCTTCCACCACTGCGAACGCGAAGCCCTGCGCCCTTACCAGCGGATCAAGGGCGCGTTCTTCGTCCTCCGGGTTCGGCCACTGCGGCATATCCGGATGCACTGCGTGATAGTCATTGACGCCATCCAGCTTGGGCATCAGCTCCTGGGAGTACAGGCCGCGCCAAGGGTCGGCTGGGTCGATACCCGGTGCTGCTGGGGGGAATGCGAGCAGCTGCCGCTCGTGCTCGTTCAGCGCTTCGACAACCTCGCTCATCTCGATCTGACCGTCTTGGCTCTCGGGGGCGATGCCGCGCTCTCGCATCCAGGCATACAGGCCGGGGTCGAGAACAGGCGCAGCGGGGAGGCCCGCAAGCGGGTTTATGGCGGTCTCAATTGAGCTGGACATTGATGGTTCCTCTGACGATTTCGCGGATGCCGTAGCTGCAGTTGGGTTCGTCTTCACGCAGCATCTCGATGAGTAGTTCTGCATCGATGCGGGATTCAACGAAGCAGAGCGGTTGTGTTCCCGGGCGGGAGCTGCGGCTGCGGGTGATGACGTAGATGGTTTCTGGAAGTTGAAAGCGCTTAGGCATGGCTGCTTGCACCACAAGCGATGGCTTTCTGCTCGAATTCCTCGGCCTCGGCTAGGTAGTGGGCGTGCCGGTGCTTCTGCAGAGCCGGTGAGAAGTGGGGGTCGATGAGGGCGATGCCGGCTGCGATGCGCGCAGCCTGGGCTTCTCGGCGTGCGATGACGGCAGGATCATGGTCGAAAATATCGAGCTGGTTTCCGCGTGAGCGCATGTGTGCCTCAGCAAATGAAACGGGGCATGGATGGACGACGACCGGGGTATTGATCCAGCGGCTTGTCGAAGTTGTTGCTGATGATCTGCGGCTGCTTGCCGGTGCGGGCCATCCATTCGTCCACGGTCTCTGCCTGTGCTGTGCGCGTGCGGGGTGGCATAGGTGCGGCAATGCCGCCCGCTGCAGCGCGTGCACGTGCCTCGTCACTACGGATCACAGCGGACAGCTGAACGCTGTCATTAGCAACGGCCGGCGCAGCGCCGGTGTGTTCAGTGGCCAATACGTAGCGATGCGGGCCGCGCCCGCGCAGGCGCACGGCAAGGCCGTAGCAGACCATGGTGTTGAGGGTGGCAAGCAGTTGGGCGCGGTCGGCGTGGCGGCCGAGCAGGCTCATAAGCTGTTGCTGCTGCATGCCCAAGGGGTGGCCCTTGAGTAGCTGGGTGACAGCAAGCACCTGCTTTTCGCGTGAGGGTGCGCGATTCATTGTGCGTTGGCCTCCCGAGCAGCTGCCTCGCCGGCCAAGCCGGCGTAGGCAACTGCATCCTGGTGATCGTCAGCGTGGTAGTTGCCGGCGCTGCTGCGCGACATCTTCAACAGCTCCATGAACTGCCAGCCTTGCGTTTCCGTAAGGCTGGTGCCAAACATGGCGTTGAATGCGGCGACGGTGCGCGCCATCGATCGTTCACCGGCAGGCTGGTCGCGCTGTGATGCGCGCTGTTCGATGTCATCGGCAGCGGTGCGGATGATGCTAGATGCGTTGGGTGCTTGGCCTACTACGGCCCAGCGTCGCTCAGCATCGTGTAGGTAGTTCGGATTCCCGGATGTTGATGCATGGTTGCTGCCAACAAAGCCGCCAGTTGCAAAGCAGGTAGTCCGTTTGGATTTGCGGCGGCACTTCCCTGGGGGTGTCCACCAGAGGCTTGCGGTGGGACCGACGATGTCCTGCAGCGGCTTGCCTAACTTGACGCTCCACGTCCACCCTGCGTGCGTCAGTGCACGCCTGATTGCGCTACGGTCGGGTACAGAAGGGGAGCAAAACATGAGGATGTGCGACAACAATGCCGGCTCCCTCACTCGCTTGGTATTCGCGGGGAGCTTGATTGCATTAACCGCCCGCGAGAGGCGGCAGTGATCTACGAACGCCGTCATGATGTTCATTTAAGCCACCGCCAGTTCGTGATCACGTGGCACGCGGAAGCCGGCCGCATTGCGGTGCCCGCCACCGCCGTACTGCTTGGCGATGAGGGATACATCGACGCCATCGTCGGAGGAGCGCAGGGAGAAGTGGCGAAGCTCGTCGGTGTCCCAGTAGCACGCGGCGAAGGGCTTGCCTTGGGCCATGATGTGGCCGGCATCGCTTGCGAAGATGTGGGGCAGGTTTGCTGCCGGAACACTGTGGCCGCCGATAGTCAGGCTGCGCGTGCAGATGTTGAGCAGCTCGGCGATATCCTTTTGATGTTTACGGCTGATGGCCAGCCCTTGTGCGCGCAGTTCTTGGATGGGCAAGCCGGCGAGATAGTCCCAGTTCTCGAACGTGTATTCGTAGCTGAAAACGGCGGCTTGAATGGCGCGCGTACCCGGCAACTCGAACCGCCACAGGTCGCGGTCTTCAACGTGATTGACCAGAGCCGGGCGCGGGGTGGTGTGGAAGAAGTCCCACGCGATGCCGGCGCCGCTTCGTTCCTGGTCGAACAGCGCGTAGATCATGGCTTTGGGGATGCCTTCGCAGCGGTCCATGTGCACGCAGGCGAGATAGTGCTGCCACGTGCGTGGGGTCTTCCATGCGGGGGCGTCCATGCGCAGCACGGTGAGGTGCTCGCGGCCGGTGCGCGGCTCGTCGGGCATGTCCTCGGCGGCGCTCTTGTGGTGGTCAAGCACGAGGATGCTTGCAGCGGTACGCTGCAGCTCCAGCATCACGGCAGGCTTGTAACAGAAGTCCACGAAGATCACGTCACGGCCGGTGACATCAGGCGGCCGGTTGCCGTAGCTGCCGGCATAGAACTCTGCGGCCATGGCGCGGTTGACCGCCCAGGCAGCGGTGAAGCCGTCCGCGCAGTTATCGTGGTAGATGACAAGCGGAAGCGAAGTGTTGGTCATGCCATGGCCCTCCCGTGGACGACATAGAACAGCTCTGCCAGCTCGGGGCAGGGTTGCGGCAGTGCGCGGGCGGCGTTGAAGGCGCGCTCGATGATGGATTCGATGCGCTGCGCGTCACCTTCGCCCCCGCCGAAGGGCACTTCAGATGGTGAGATGTGGGTACTGCCGCTGAGCAGCATCTGAGCGAGTTGCGTGCGGGATGCCTGGTCGAGACCTCCGACGATCTCAGCGAAGTCGATATCAACCTCGACATCAACGCTGGTGCTTGTGGTGACGTGGGTCCTCACTTAGCGGCTCCCTTCTTTGCTGCCTGCTTTTTGGGTGCGGTCTTCTTCGCTGCCGTAGTCTTGGCAGGCGTTGCTTTGCTCTTGCCGGGTGCTTTGCCAGCAGGCTTTGCGGGTGCCTTCTTTGCCGGCGCGCCCGACTTTGGCGCCGCAGCGTCCGCACCCGTCAGGGCGTAGCCCTTGCCGCGCAGCGGCTTGGGCAGCCAGCCGGTGCCGGCCAGGCGCTTTGCTGCCTCGGCCATGGCGGCGTCCTTCTTCATTGAGGCGACCGCTTCACCTGCAGGCTTGCCGGCCACTTCGGCCACGGCATCGGCAAGCAGGCCCTTCTTGACCAGCGTGATGTAGCTGGGTGCATTCGGCTGCCAGTGGTCGGCCATGTTGAAGCCGAACTGTGCGTGCAGCGCGGTAGCGCTGGAGTTGCCGTTGATGCTGCCGGTCCTGAGAGTGCACGCCGTGAGCAGGGCAAGCAGTTCAGTGCGCTGGTCAGCGGGCAGCTTGTCCACGAACGCATAGATATCCCCCGACTTGCTGGGGATACGCTTGCACCAGCTTTTTACGCGGTCATCAAGGGCTTTGCGGGCGGCGCTCGCGGTAAGGTCCGTGAACTTGTCCAGCGGGTCACCGCCACGGTGTTCGTTGGAGGCCGTGATGTTGAAGTCCCTGCTGACCGGTGGCTCACCCGTGCTCAGGACGTTCTTGATCAGGGAGACTATGAGCAGGGTGACGGCGATATCTGGGTTTGCAGCAACGTGCAAGCGCACAGCCGCGGCACGGTGCGCCTCCAGGCGCTGGCGCATATCTGCGGAAAGTTCGGCCTTGGCGGGCTTATCCCTGTTGGTCTGCTGGGTACCCTTACTGTTTGAACGCTGGCCTGGCTGCAAGCGGGCGCGACTCACTTCAATGGTGCCGTTGTAACTCACGTAGATGATGGCGCCGCTGCTGGAGAGCACTTCCTTTGTGTAGGTCGCGGTACTCTTTTGTATGGCCTCGCGCTCGGTGTCCAGTTGATCGTCTTCTTCGTGCAGGACTGCACATTCGTCATCCGGCAGCTCGTCGCCCTCATTGTCCGGGTAAAGCAGACCCTCAATCTGCTTCTTGCGTGAGGAGATCTCCAGTAGTCGTGCTTTCTGATCAGCACTCGGTTCGCGGTGAGTGGGCGCGCCACGGCTGCCGTACTGGGAAAGATCGCTGTAGTCCATTTCCAGGCGCGGTTCCACCCATGCCCAGCCCTCGGCCCTCACTTGTTCGGCCTTCTCCTGCACCTTCACTATGGCGAGTGACTCAAGCAGTGCGGCATCGGCGTAAAACACGTCCGAGCTGAACATATCGCGACGCAGGATGCCGCCTGCACATTCATAGGATTCCGGGCCGACCAAGCGTGCAAGCGCGTTGCTGCTGGGAATCTCGCTCGCGGTGATCCGTTTGCGAAGTTCGCGGCTGTTGCGTTGCCATTCGTGCTCAACCGCTGCGCCTTTGGTGCCGAACCACGCGCGCATCTGTGCTGCGTGGTCATCGGTGAGGGCGAGTGCCTGCAACTGCTCAAGGTTCATGTCGCCCTGTTCGTACAGATTGAACAGTTCTTGGGCGACGTTGGCCAGCTTCAAACGCTGTGCAACAACAGATTCGGCTACGGCGAAGTTGGCCGCCACTTCGGCGGTGGATTTGCCGGCTTCCACCATGTTGCGGAAAGCGCGGAACTGATCGGCTGGGTGCATGGCCTCGCGGATGGTGTTCTCCGCAGTGCTTGCTTCCAGCGCCATTTCTTCGCTCACTTCAAGGCAGCGCACGGGGTGATCGGTGGCCACTTGACCACGCTCAACACCGAGCTGCAAGGCGAGCAGGCGCGTGCCGCCCGCATCAACAAGATACTTCTCGGCCGCACCAGACGGGGTGACTACCAGGTTCTGCAACTGGCCGTGTGCCAGCAGCGAATCCAGCGTGGCTGCGATGTGCGCGGCGCTGCGGTGCTTGCGCGAGTTCTTCGGGGAGAGCTGCAGGTTGTGCAGTGGAACGCTGATGATGTTCTGTGTGGACTGCATGAGTTATGCCTTGGTGGTGAGCGTGGCCGGCGCAATTCCAGCGGATTTGGCGGCGGTGGCGTAGGGAATGCAGGGGGTACCGCCGATGCTGCTGACGGCACTCAGGTCGTGGTTGGTGAGCAGCAGGTGATCGAAGCGCGCGCGTGGCGGGATGCGCAGCGGTTCCACATCGTCAATGACCTGGTCGAAGCCGAAGTGCTCGGCCAGTTGCTGTTTGTTGCAAGTTTTGCCACAACGCATGGGGCCGTAGATGATCAAAGAGCGGCGCATGTAGTTGCCCTCTTGCTGATCGTGCAGCGCGCATTGACGTAGTTGGTGAAGCCGTAATGCCTGGATGCAGCATCAAGGGCCAGCATGTGCGTGATGTTCTCTTCACGCTTGATGCGCTTTGCAGTGCGCTTGAGCCGGTCCATGGTTACGTCGTTCTTCATGCACTTGCTGCAAAGGTCTGGTTTCACCCAGTGACCACCGCCCTGGCGGGTCGGGTCTGTGCATTTGCACATGCGGCAAACGTTTGCTTCGTTCATGCGCGCACCGCCTTGGGCTTTTGGGTGGCCTTGAACGCCTGCGCGGCATTAATGCCCGCATCGGTGAGGGTTGCGCAGGTGGGAACGAACGGGTCGTTGAGGCGGATCAGTCCGCCGTCGCTCATCTTGAGCAGCAGGCGCTTGCTGAAGGACTGGTGCTGCTTGGTGCCGCTGGTGCGGTCGGGGCGCGGCGGTGCGGCAAAGCCGTTGGCTGCGCGGCGCAGCGTGTGTGCAGGTGCGTCGAATGCGGCCAGCAGTGCGTTGCGCACCAGCGGCGTGTGTTCGCTGTGTTGCATGGTCAGGCTCCGTTGAATGCGGGTTGCTGGGCGGCGGCGTTGGTGAGTGCGCGGCCATCGTCGGTGAGGGTGTTGCGGATGGGGGGCAGCCAGGTGCTGCGGAAGGCGCGGTAGCGTTCGCGGTTGTCCGGTGGCGGTGGTACATCGGACGCGTGCGGGCAGTGAACGAGCGAAAGGTGCAGCAGGGTGCCAGCGTGTGCTTGCGGCGGCCGGGTGAACAGGCTCATTGGCACCCCCGTGCGCGCAGCACGAAAGACGCAAGCAAGATCAGCACGACAAGCAGGTTGGCGGCGAGGATGAGCAGTATTTCCGCGCCCACCTGCGGCGGTGTGCTGTCATGCGCGTTGTGTTGCGAGGCGGCGCTCATGCGGCGGCCTCCGCGTTCTGCATGAGGGCCAACTGTTCGTTGAGCCAGTTGTGCAGGGTTTCGTCGGTGCCCTTCGGCAGCCAGAACACGGTGCCGCCAACGAAGATGGACGGCTGCCTGTCAATTTCGTTGGCGCCGTTGTCGAGCAGAATGGCGTTTGCATCACCGCAAGCGCTGGCGATTACATCAAGCCTATTCCCGCTCTTGCCGCTGACTACAAGTCCGGCTTTATTGAAGGGGTGCAGGTGGAGCGTGACGCGTGTGCCGGCCAGGCCGGGAACGGTTGTAGAGACACTGGTCTTCACTAGCGCACCTCCGCGTTGATATCACGGGAGAGCGCTTCAGCACGCAGGCTGGCGACGCTCAGGCGGCCGCCGCGTGCCTTGCGGTTACGGCTGTTGACGCCCGAGCTGCGCTTGCGCAGCAGGGTGGCGCGTGCGTGTTCCTCCGCTGCTGCTGCCACCAGGCAGCGCACGGCGCAGGGGGGCGGGGTGGTGCGGGTGAAGCCGGTGCTGTCGAACATGGCGCTCTCCGGTGTAAGGAGGGCGCCAGCGGGTCGCTATGGCCTGGGGAGTGGCCCACCGACGGCAAAGGCGTTGTGGCCGTCGGAATGGTGACCCGCTGGTCGCCCGCCGGCTGGGGAAGGCCGGCAAGGCGAACCGTACAAGGAAACTTGCCGTCAAGTCAACAAGGAAACTTGCCTATTTTAAAACGTGCGAAGATTTGGCTTTCATGGATAGGGGGCGTGTAATGGATTTCGTGACTCAATTGCGCAGTCAGTCGCACTATCCCTACTTGCGCGGGATAGTGAGGTTCCTTGTGGTAATGGGGTACCTGCTCGCGGCCCTAGTGGCGCTGCTGGCTGTGGTGATGTTCCTCAAGATGGACGGGCCATCAATCGTGGCTGCCGTCGGCTTGGGTGCTGGTGCAGTGTTAATCGTGGCTGCTGTCGGTGTCGTACGCGAGTTGATGCTGATGCTGGCGGACATTGCCGACGGCGTGATCTACGTGGCCCAAGCACAATCGGAGCAGCTGCCACCTGCGGCGAATCAGGACTGGTGATTAGGCATCAGGTAGTTGATGCGTAATATCCCGGATCAAGCCAGTCTGCTCCAGGGGGAAGCCCTCGCTGATTGCTTCGCGTGCTTGTTCGGCATCGCCCAGCAACAAGCGTAGCTGCCGGTTCGTTAGCGATTCGATGCTGGGCTTGGTGAGCAGGTGCTGCTGCACCAGCCAGTCGAGCTGATAGGCGCGCACCAGTAGACGAATGCGCTGTATGCAGAGCACGCGTGTTGTTTCATCCCAGCCGTCATTTCCGGTATTGGGAGGGCTGAAATCAGGGTCGTTTGCCGATGCCGGCCGTCGGTTCCTGCTGACCTTTTCAGCCAGCGCCCGTGCTAGAGCGTCGAGTGCTGCGTTGTCCTTCATCCATGCCCCCCTTTGTTGCCGTCTGCTTGCGCAGACGCGCGGTGAAATCCACGACGTTGTTTGCCGTCACCGTGCGCTCGTCTCTGCTGGTCAAATAGTTGTAAGCCAGGAGGACAAGTTCTGCATCACCCGGCTGTTCTGGATCAAAGTGCTCATCGAGCGCGATGCAGGCCAGGCGGACGAGTTGGTACGAGGTGGCAAGAGTAGACGCGTCGAGTTGCAGGGACTGAGATTGGCTTCGGGGTGCTGAGGATCTGCCCCCGTTGCTGGTTGTGAGGTCGCGAACTTGTGGCGGCGCTATGCCGTTGTCGGAAACGTTGAGGAACTGCTCGACAGTGAGGCCGAACGCTTTGGCCAGCGCGGGCAGGTAGCGAGGACTGCGGGTAGGGATGTCTATTAGCTGCTGAATGTGCTGGTACTTGACGTTGGGAGCCCCGCTAGCGCGCACGCGGGCGGCCAAGGTCCTCTGGGTGAGGCCCTGTTGCTCCATCAAATAGCGGACGATTTCGCCGATCAGCATGCAAACAATCTTGCGTGCTTGCCGAGCAAGGATGGTTGCCATACAGTGTGGCAAGGTTCCTTGTTCCCGGTGAGTGAATGACCCCCATCGACAGAGCGGTCAGGATTTGCGGAAAGCAGAGTGAGCTGGCCCGTCGGGTGACCGGCAAGCCGGCCACTGGATACGTTTATCACTGGCGCACCAATGGCGTGACCGCGCAGATCGCGGCCGGCATCGAGAATGCCGTGCGCGCGGCTATCGCCGAGAGCGAGGAGTGCGCTGCTGTTGCAGCAAAGCTGGGTGGGCCAGTGCGTGCAGAAGAGCTGCTCCCGGATGCCAGTGTGCGCTGGATACGCGGCGAATCGGGCTTCATTACGGCCTACGAGAAGCAACTGACCCCGGTGGAACTGGAGGGGACAGCGCATGCGCATTGAGGCGGCTAGCCAGCTACGCACGGTCGTAGCCCTCGATAGCAACCTGGGCAACGGCGAGGTGGGCGAGCTGCTCAACGGGCAGTTGCTCGACGGCGCTGATGCGCAAAGTCTGTGTCTCACCAGTGATCAGTGGGCAAGCCTCTTTCAACAGCGGACGGCAGTGGACCGACCGCTTCATCCTGCCGAGGTGCATTGATATGAAGCTGATTGATAAGTGCCGCCGTGCGCTGCGCGACTGGCTGTTTGCAGACGACAAGGCGAACCCCGACGAACTGGCGGGGTGGATCAAGGTGTGGAAGGACGCGCACATCGCAGGCACGCAAACGCGTGTGATGGAAACGCGGTTGCGCGCGGCGCTGGGCCCATCTGCATATGCCGCGTTTGTCAGCCCGCTTCGCCGTCGCCGACGTGAACTGCATCGCGTAGGCGCTGCACGCGCGTGATGGATTTGAGCGGTGATGCCCAGCCGCGCTGGGCATGCACTGATGGCGCAACTACGGAAGACGGTGTCTGAAATGACGAACTCACGCATTGGCTGCATCCTGCGTTTGCTGCTCGCCGCTGTGCTGGTGGTGCTGAGCCTGGCGCTCATCGTCGCCGGGCTGGTAGGCAAGCAAGAGGATGGCCGCAATGGGGCCAAGGCCGGTGCGAGCGTTGAAGTGGTGCATGGGCACCAGTTGCAGCCAAGGGTTGGTATCGGTCATGTGGCGCAGTGTCCAGCCGCTGGGCAGGTGTGCGCATGAAGCCCGAGCCTCAGTTCATGACGCCCCGGCAGGATGTGATCTATCAGATCACTGAGCGAATGTTCCGCGAGACCGGAACGAATCGTCGCACGTTCGCAATGGTGCTGGCCGACAACTATTTGAACATGGTTGCCGAGGATGACCAGGACGTGCCGTTCCGCATCACGCGCGGCGGCGATGTCGGTGCTGACAAGAAGCACAACGGGCAGATCATTGGACGCTACCTGGATGGCGTTGTGAAGAAGCTGCCGGCGGATCTGGAAGATGCGTGGGTGCTGAGTCTGCCGCAGCCGTACCGCTACAACTGCGAGCGCGAGCTGGCATTGCGGCGGGGAATGCTCGTGGTGCCCAGGCCCACAGGCAAGGGTGTTTCAGTTTCAAGCGTGGCAACGTTGATGACGAAGTATGCGGGCCTGCTTGAAACGCTGGCGCCAGCAATGGAAGACGGCAAGTTTGGGCCGGAAGATTTGCCCTACCAGCGCGAGATCAATGCTGCTGGTGACGATGTGATATCGGCGGTGCTGGCCGTGCGGTTCGGGCTGGACCGTGGCATCCACAACGGTGGTGCCGGTGCTTGAGATGAGCATCTACCGCGCGCCCCGGGCACCGCGCTTCAGCAGCCGCAAGGTGTTGGGTGTTGAGGGCCGGCGGGCTGTTGCCGAGGCGCTGGCGCTGCTGTCGGGTTCGCAGGCTGGCTTGCAGGGTGAGGATGCCCTGGCCGAGCGCGAGCGCCTGCGGATTGAGGCCGAAAGGGCGAAGCAGCGGCAGGGCGAGTTGGAATTGGGGAGGGCAGGGTGATCAGTTGCTGCCTTTCGCGCGCAATGGCGCGCACGGCCGACATGACGGCCGAAGCCCGCGAGGCTGAGATCAACCGCTTGCCCGAGCAGTGCCCGCACCCGGGTACTTGTACAACGGGCATGGGCTGCCGTGCTTACGTGGCATCGGTGATTGGCAATGAGGCTGTGCGCAGGCGCGAGGTATGCGAAGCGCGCAGCTACATACGGCGGGGCATTGCAACGCCGTCGAAGGTGAATCAGTTGATTGACGACATAACGAAGCGGCGCGGCGCTGTTGAAGCCGAGCGGCTGCGCGCGGATATGCGCGCGGAATGGAAGACGCGGAGCGAATGGTGGCACGGGAGGCGTGCATGACGGCTTTTGCTTCGTTGCGAATCCCCCGCGCCCCCGGTTTTGTTGAGAGGGCGCTTGTGACTGCGCGGCATTCTGCAGTGGCTTTGAGATGGCTGCCTGAACACGCGCGCCAGAAGCGGGTCCTCCCCCAACCTGACCCCATGCGGGTAGCGGAGCCGCGAAATCGGGGTAGTCAGTGGCCCGCTAAGTTACTGAAATCGCGGATGTCTACTCCGAGTCCGTTAACTGACTGGGTGAATTCGCAATTTGTACCGCAAAGCGTGGGCAGGCTGGGCCAGGCATGAGCGCGAGCAACTACGACGACGTTTGCCGCCAGCTCGCTGCGGCTGGCCTGGTAATTCCCTCCGGTGGACTGCGCATCACGGGCAAGCCGGTGCGAGTGCTGGTGGTGGATGGTGGCCGCGAGAAGCGCGGCTGGTACCTGCTCAAAGAGTGGGCGCCTTCCACCGACCGCCTGCTGCTGGTTGGATCTTTCGGCATCTGGCAAGGCAATGACAACGGCGCACAGAAAGTTGCGATGCCCGATGACGACGGCGGCCGAATCACGCCCGAGCAGGCTGCAGCCATGCGCCGCGTGTGGGCGGATGCGTCGAAGGCCGCTGAGAAGCAACGTAATGAAGAAGCAGAGGCGGCGGCGGTGCGCGCGACGAAAGCCTGGGCGCGTCTGCAGCTCGATGGTGAATCGCCGTATCTGCAACGGAAGGGCGTGCTGGGCTACGGCCTCAAGTTCACGCAGAACAACACGGCCGTGGTGCCGCTGGGCGATATCGCCGGCAAGATCCACGGCCTACAGTTCCTCCGCTCAGCGCAACAGGCAGAGCAGGGCAAGCGACCGGAAAAAGAGTTCTGGCCGGCAGGCCTGATCAAGAAGGGCCACTTCCATCTGCTCGGCCACACGCCACACTGGATTGTGCTGATCGCCGAAGGCTACGCCACCGCGGCATCTCTGCATGCGGCAACCGGGTACCCCGTCGTGTGCGCATTCGATGCGGGCAACCTGCAGCCGGTGGCTGAGGCAATTCGCAAGCGATACAAGCTAGCGAAGGTGCTGATCTGCGCCGATGACGACATCCTGGGAAAGTGCCGAAACAAAGACTGCCGCGCACGCGTTGCGCTGCCGTTGCATCCGGTCAACTGCCCGGAATGTACTCAACCGCACGGTTATAAGAACGCAGGCATCGAAGCAGCCAGCACGACGGCCATGGCGGTTGGCGGCGAGTGGATGTCGGTGCGCTTCACCAATGCTGACGAGCGCATCGACCGCTACATGGCCGGTAAGGGAAAAGACAGCGACTTCAACGACCTCCACGCGCTGGAAGGGCTGGCAGCTGTCGGCGGCCAGGTGCAAGCCCGCCTCTCGGAACTCAAGTGGGCACCCCCAACTCTACGCGCCGTTTCTTCCTCAAAACCGGGGGAGAGGGGCGGCAAGCTCAAGCCAATTCAAAACCTCGACGAATTGCTGCGGCGGTACTCACTGATCTACAGCGGTGGTGGTGCCGTGTTCGATCACGACGAGCATTGCTTGCTTCCCATCGCGGACATGAAGAATGCATGCGTACGGCCGGAGCTACATAAGGCATGGATGGAGCATGCCGACCGCGACATCGTGCGGCCAACAGAAGTCGGGTTTGATCCTGCGTGCGACGACAAGACTGTTACCTGCAATCTGTGGGGCGGCTGGCCAACTACGCCGGCGCCTGGTAAGTGTCAGCGTCTCATCGAGCTGCTGCAGTACCTGTGCAGCGAAGAACGCAATAGCCGCGAGCTGTTTCAGTGGGTGCTGCGCTGGTGCGCATATCCCATCCAGCATCCAGGTGCGAAGATGAAATCCACAGTCGTTGTGCACGGTGGCCAGGGCGCAGGCAAGAACCTGTTCTTTGAAGCGGTGATGTCGCTCTACGGCCAGTACGGCAGCATCCTCGATCAGAACGCGTTGGTTGACAAACACAACGATTGGGCCAGCCGCAAGCTGTTCCTGATCGCCGACGAAGTGGTTGCACAGGCGCATCGCTTCGAGCAGAAGAACCTGCTCAAGGTGCTGGTCACCGGCACCAAAATTCGCATCAACCCGAAGCACATCGCGGCATACGATGAGGTAAACCATCTCAACCTGGTGTTCTTGTCGAACGAACAGATGCCGGTTGTGCTGGAAAAGGACGACCGCCGCCATTGCATCATCTGGACGCCACCCAAGCGCGAGCCAGAGTACTACCGGGCCATCATGGATGAGCTGGCCAACGGCGGCCTCGAGGCATTCCACGACTACTTGCTCAACGTAGACCTGGGTGACTTTGATACCGGCACCCTGCCGCCGCGCACTAAGGCCAAGGACGATCTGGTGCTGCTTGCGCAGGACAGCCCGGTTGACTTCATCGAAGCGCTCTCCGCGTGGGATATCCCGCCGATGAAGCCGATGCCTGGGCTCACTGAAGAATGGTTCCAGGTATACCAACGGTGGTGCACCAATACCGGCGTCAAGCCCGCATCCATGAAGCGCTTCGTCAGCACGCTGGAGAAGCGCTGCGGCATCACCACCACCCGCAAGGGCCACCAGCAGCTCACGCGCATAAGCAATCCACTCTCGACGCTGCTGTTCGGGTATAGGGCGCCCGAGGGAGAGGTGGAGTCCGCATGGCTCGGGGAACAGATCCTCGCCATGCGCAATCGTAAGAACGACTACTTCAACGGCAACCGCACCGATGCCGACAGTTGGCAGGAACGCGAAACCGACTTCCCGGGAAGTGGCCCATGACTTCGCGCCCCTGCAGATCAAGCTTGCCGGCAAAACTGCTGGGTTGTTTGCCGGCAGAATCCACAGCACACGTACGTCTCTGCGGCATTGCGGCTTTTCTTCGCCCTGCCTCGTGTGCGCGTGTGCGTGAACTGCCGTCCTCCCTCGCGCACACACCCGCGCCCGCACGGGGAATGTGCCCGCAGACCCGGCAATGCCGCAGAGACGTAGGTGTGGCGCGGGTTTGCGCATTTCGCGCCCCTGCAACGCATCCGGCAAGCGCGCCGGAATGCCGCAGAGCGCCCGCTCTCGCGTGCGCAGGGGGTATCTACCCCTCAAATCAAAAAAAATCGAAGAAGGTGAATCATGGTTGACGGCGCGGTGCAGACGCTGGGCTTCCGCGAGTTCGCGACGCACATGGGCTGGCGCCCAGGCTACGTCACGGAACTGCGCAAGGCCGGCCGCCTGGTGCTGAGCGAAGACGGTCGCCGTGTGCTGGTGCAGGCTTCCGTCGAACGCATCAACGCAACTCGCGATCCATCGAAGGAGGGCGTGCGCGAGCGCCACGCCGCCGCCCGTGCGGCGCAGGCAGGTGAGGGAGCGGTGCCGGGGGCTGATGCGATAGTGGGCGAGCCGCACGGCGCACGTGGCGCGATTGGTGACGATGACTACCCCGACGACGACAACCTCGGCGCCGACATCAACAGCCCGCACCAATTGCGCCGTGCCAAGGCGCTGGCCGACAAGGAAGAAGCCAATGCCCGCAAGGCACTGCGCGAGGAAGCGTTGGAAATGGGTCAGTTGCTGGTGCGCGAGGAAGTGGTGGCTGTCATCGCTGAAGCTGTGGTTGAGCTGCGCCGAAAACTCGAACTGTTGCCCACCACCATCGCCGCAGCCCTGGCGGCAACGGACAGCGAAGAGGAAGTTCGTTCTCTCCTGCGCGACAACATCGAGTCAGCACTCGATGCCACGTCCAAGAAGTTCTATGCACTGGGGCGCAAGCAATGAATCTAGCCCTCGCTTCAGCACGCTATGCCGAGGCCCTCACGGAAATTGGCCGAGCCATTGGCCGTGCCATCGCACCGCGCAAGCACATGCGTGTCAGCGAGTGGGCTACAGATCATCGTGTGCTCTCATCCAAGGGGAGCAGCAGCCCGGGCCAATGGGACAACACGCGCAACCCGTTGCTCGTAGAAGTAATGGATTGCTTCAGCGCCCGCAGCACAGTGCACGATGTCGTGGCCATGTTTCCCGTGCAGTTCGGCAAGTCCGAGACAGAAACCAACATACTCGGCTACACCATGTGCGAGAACCCCATGCCCATCATGGTGGCGCTGCCGGGCGAGATCTCCGCGAACAAGTGGATCGATCAGAAGCTCAACCCCATGATCGAATCCACCAAGGCCGTGCAGCGCGTGCTCACCAGCACCAACAGTCGTGAATCGTCCAACCGCCGCTCATTCAAGGATTACGAAGGTGGCCAGCTCTACATCGAGCACGCAGGAAACCCGGTACGCCTCAAAAGTACTTCGGTAGGTTTGATCCTGGCCGATGAGTTCTCCAGCTTCGCCAACGAACTGCGCAGCGGCGATGACCCGGATGAAATGCTCGACGGCCGCACCTCTGCATTTCCCAGCACGTACAAGCGCTTCAAGGTTGGCACGCCGGAAATCGCCGGCCTATGCCGCGTGTCGGAACTGTATGAAGCGTCCGACCAGCGCCGCTGGCATTGGCCGTGCCCGGACTGCGGCCATGAGCAACCGTTCGAGTGGGCAGGCCTCAATTGGTCGCCGGATCTGAAGCACTGCTGGTATGTGTGCCGCGAGTGCGGTGTGGTCATTGATGAGCACCAGAAAACGCGACTGATCGCCATGGGGCGCTGGGTGCCGGGGAATCCAGGTGCCGCCACACGTGGCTACCACGCCAACTGTCTGTACTACCCCATGGGCCTCGGGCCGCGCTGGTTGGAGCTGGCGCAGCGTTGGGTGCGTGCCCAGGGCGATATGGCGAAGCTCAAGACCTTCATCAACGACCGCCTCGCTGAACCGTGGGAGGACAAGAGCACCGCCAAGGCCAAGCCGAACCTCATCAAAGATCGCCTTGAACTGTACCGCCTGCGCGAAGCACCGCTCGGTGTCCTCGCCATCAGCGCAGGTGTGGATACGCAGGACAACCGCCTTGCCGTCAGCATTATTGGTTGGGGGCGCGGCATGGTGGCGTGGGTACTCGACTACGTGGAGCTGCCTGGTGACCCTGCCGAGCTGGAAGTTTGGAACAAGCTCACGGATCTACTCAACCGCGGCATCGTCCACGTCAGCGGCGCCATCCTGCCGGTGGAAGCAACCTGCATCGATGCCGGTGGCCACCGCACCGAGTACGTCAAACACTACTGCAGGCAGAAGCTCATCCGCCGGCCCATGTGCATCTTCGGCGCAAAGCCTAACAATGCCCCCGTGCTAGGTCGACCCAAGCTGGAAGACGTGAACTACAAGGGCAAGCTCGACAAGAAGGGCGTCACGATCTACCAGGTCGGCACGATCAACATCAAACAATGGTTATTCCCGCGCCTCGGCGGTGATGCGGATCGCTTACCGGAAGCGCGCCTCATCCACCTCAGTGAGGATCTGGACGACTTCTACATCAACGGCCTTGTCAGTGAAAAGTTCAACCCGAAGACTGGTAGGTACGAGCCCATCCGTGGCGGCGTGCGCAACGAGCCGCTGGATACCTTCGTCTACGCCTACGCTGCCGCACACCACCAGGATCTGCGCTTCCACCGCCAGAGCGCGGCCGATTGGGAGGCCCGCGAGCGCCGTATCATCGAACTCGCCGGTGATCAGTGGCAGCGGGTTTCCCGTGAAACACCCGCAGCAGTTGTGGATGCAGTGCAGCCTGAAAATCACGTTTCCCGTGAAACATCACAGCCGGAATCTGATCCAGCCACAGAGCATCTAAACAGCGTTTCCCGTGAAGCATCGCATGCCTCTATGCCCAAACCACAGCAGGCAGCCATGTCCGTCCGCGCCGCCCTGGACGCCATCATCTGCATCGTGGAGCGCGAGCCGGCCGTTGCCGCAATGCCCGAACACACTGCCGCGTGGTCGCATGCAAGCGGAGGCACACCGGAAGAAACCCACGTACTGAACGAGTTGTTCCATGCCATTCAAACGGCGGAGCATGGCACGCCCATTTCCCGCGCCGTGCCTTCACAGCTGATCGCCCGCGCCACCGAAGTGCTGCGCGGGCCAATACAGATTCAACGCCCGCGCCGCTTTGTGCGTGGCACACGTCATCACGGCCAACGCTAGGAGCGCGCCCTTGAATTCTCAAACAGAACCGACGCGCGATGCTCAGATACAGATGTGGGCAGGCGCATTCAACACATCCGGCAAGCCGAAGCGTACCGAAGGCCACATCGACGCCTACGTAGCCCGCATCGAGCGAATCGTGCAACGCATGGAACACCAGGGGCGCTGGAAGGAGGCTGGCGTCCTGCGTGCGGAGAGTCTGCTGGGTGACCGACCGGAGCAGGAGCGTATCGCTCACCTTGCACGCTGCAACGTGGAGTTGAGGCGCTCGGCCTACTACGCATATCTCAAATCTGCACGTGCATTTCTTGATGGCGCGTTGCCGGTCGAGCCGCTCTGGGAGCAAGTAACTGTTTGGAAGGAGGGTGATGATGCTTGGCATAAACGCATGGTACTTGTGGCGGGATGTCCAAATTTGTTTGACCGTTCGAAGTACCGTCACGAGTTGGCTGTGGGTGATCACTTCTGCGACGAGAAGCCAAGGATCTACTGCTCCTGCGGGTGGATGGGCTCGCCGGCGGATAGTGATGAAGCTGCAGTCGCCGCGCACAACGGTCCCGTGGGGCTCGGTCTAGTTCCTGTATCTGAGTGGGAGCTTGTGGGGTCGAGGGCTACTGGAGACCTGGACGGGTGCCCATTCTGATGCGCGGTCGCCGACTACAGGTTCTACAGGAGCTGGAGCAAGGTGAGGCCAGCACGAATGACATATCACAGAAGCTCGCTATTGACCGGGCGACAGCCGCCGCTGTGTTGAGCCATCTGTTCAAGGATGGATACATCGACCGGCGGCCCTTGCCTCAGCAAGGGAGGGGCCGACCGCGTCATGCTTACCGAGTGAAGCTACCAGGAGCCGACAATGACAACTGAGTGTGAAGCGCCGCGTGCCATCGCATGGCGGCTGGTCTGGAAGAACGGCTTTGCATCCAATTGGCGAAACATGCCAACGCGAAAGGTGAAGCCAAGCGATGGTGGCGCGCGGATTGAATTTGCTTACTCGGAATGCGTTCATTGCAGCACGCTTCCCGTGAAATATGCATGCCCGGAAAGCGAAAGTTCCGCTGCGCTTGATCCACTAATGCGGCAGGTTGTCCAGCGCTGAGCAGCGTCCTTGGACGTGACGCTGGATTGATCGCTGGAATTTGCAAGCATTATTTGTTGCGTCCGCACGCGATATTTCCAGAATGAGGTAGCGGCAGGGTTCGCCGCTATCAACCCCGCCACTGTGCGGGGTTTTTTTGTACCCCGGCCTACTGACTGGAACCCATGGCCAACCTTAAGACACAACTCGAAGAAGCACTTGCCGTTCGCCATGCGTGGCGCACGGGCAAGACGCGCACCGTGTTTGTCTTCGGCGACCGGCGCACCGAGTATTCGGTTGAGGGCATGAAGCACCTGGATGCGTACATCGCACAGTTGCGTCGCGAACTGGCCGGGGCTGCCGCCCGCCGCTCACGTGTCACCTACGTGGTGCCGCACTAATGGGTACTGCAGCAACCGCCCGCGAGCGCCTGCACAGTGCCGTGCAGTTGGATCGCGCCGTGCGCGCGGCCGTGCAGCAGGCGGGCGGCCCCAGTGCGTCCATGCCGGCCGTGCAGGAAACTCGGCACCGAGGTGCCTCGCGCACGCTGCGCAGCATGGCGTCGTGGAATCCAACCAACGGCAGCCCGCGAAGTGACAACCCGCGCTATGAATTGAACGTTCTGCGTGCGCGCAGCTTCGATGCCATCCGCAACTCGCCAATCGCTCGTGCTGCCATAGTGCGGAGCCGCACCAGCGTGGTTGGCACTGGCCTGATGTGCCGCCCGTCCGTGGACTTTGAAGCGCTCGGCATCAGCCAGGAGCAGGGCGAGGAATACAACCGCATCCTGCGCACGCGCTGGGAGAGCTGGGCGGAAGATCCGGCCGAGTGCGACATCGAATCGTCCTTCGACATTTACGGCTTGCAGTCGCTGAGCCTGATGTCGGCCATGGCCGGCGGTGACGTATTTGCTCTCACCCCCGGTGAAGTGCGAGCCGGCGGCGTCGCGCAGTTGAAGGTGCAGCTTATCGAAGCTGCACGTATCAGCAACCCCAACGATGCGGCCGACACGTCAACCTGCAGCGACGGCATCGAAGTCCGGGGCGCCACACCCATGGGCTGCTGGGTGCGCAGCACGCACCCAGGTGAAACCACCGGCATGGCTGCGCCAACGTGGAGCTACTACGCATTCCACGGCGGTGCCACGGGGCGCCGCCGCGTGTTGCAGGTTTGGAATGACAAGGAACGCCCGGGCCAACTGCGCGGAGTGCCATATCTGGCGCCGGTACTGGAACCGCTCAAGCAGCTCGACCGCTACGGCGATGCCGAGCTAATGGCCGCCGTCATTAGCGCCATGTTTACTGTATTCATCGAGCGTGCGGGCGATGGTGAGACCGACGAGAACGGCAACCTGATCCCGGTGCTGGGTGACGAGGCGGATGATGGTTCCGTTGCCCTGGGCAATGGGGCCGTGGTGGACCTCGCGCCCGGCGAGAAGGTGCATGACACCAACCCTGCTCGGCCCAACGTCAACTTTGATCCGTTCTTTACCGCCGTGGTGAAGCAAATCGGCGCCACGTTGGAAATCCCACTAGATGTGCTGCTGCTGCAATTCAACAGCAGCTATTCTGCTGCCCGCGCTGCCATGCTCGAAGCGTGGCGTTTCTTCAATCTGCGCCGCTGGTGCCTGGTGCAACAATTTTGTCAGCCGCTCTACGGCCTGCTCCTGGACGAAGAAGTTGCCGCCGGCCGCATCAGCTTGCCTGGCTATGCCGATCCAGTTCGGCGCCGTGCCTGGTCGCGTTCCATCTGGATCGGACCGGCCAAGGGCTCCATGGATGAGGAGAAGGAAGCGCGTGCCGCAAAGCTGCGCATCGAGAATGGAACCAGCAACGAAGCGATGGAGACCGCTGCGTCCTCGGGCGAGGACTGGGCCGGTGTCATCGCGCAGCGCGCCCGCGAAGTAAACCTGCGCCGCGAGTACGGCTTGCCGGTTCCGCAGCAGCGATCAGGTGCTTCGCCGTCTGCGGCTTCCGCGGATGATGAAGGTGAGCCCGGCAACGAAAGGAGGAACAATCAATGAGCAAGGCTTTCGAGCTTGCTGCTTCCCAGCCGTGGTTGATTCAGCGTGAAGCGCTGGAAAACGTGCTCAGTATCGCGCAGCGCTACGGTGACCCCGAAGCCCTGCAATCGCGCATGGGGCGGCCGTTAGACAATGCTCGCCACGTAAGCGTGCGCGATGGTGTTGCCATCATTCCCGTTACTGGTCCTGTGTTCCGCTACGCCAATATCTTCACCGAGATCAGCGGCGCCACCAGCACGCAGGTGCTGGCTACCGATATCCAAGCGGCGCTTGATAATCCATACATCAAGGGCATCGTTCTCGACTTCGACACTCCTGGCGGCACCGCAACCAGCATCAACGAACTGGCCGACATGATAGCCGCCGGCACTGCCATCAAGCCCGTCCTCGCTTACGGTGGTGGGCTTGTCGCATCGGCCGGCTACTGGCTTGCGTCTGCGTGCAGCGAAATCGTAATTTCTGAAACCGCGCTGCTTGGTTCCATCGGCGTTGTTATGTCCTACCAGGACACCAGCGAACGTGACGCCAAGACGGGCGTGCGCAGTATCGAGATTGTCTCCAGCCAGTCGCCTGACAAGCGCATTGACCCCGCCACAGATGACGGCCGCAGCAAGGCGCAGGTGATGGTGGATGCGCTGGCCGAAGTGTTCGTGTCAGCCGTCGCAAGAAACCGCAGCGTCACAGCTGACACAGTGCTCGCTGATTTCGGCAAGGGCGGCGTGCTGGTGGGTGCTGCAGCAATAAAGGCCGGCATGGCCGACCGAATCGGCTCACTTGAGTCCGTGATCGCCGAACTGGCCGGCTCTGCCAGTAAAACCAAGAGGAACAAGCCCATGGGTAACACCAAAGGGCAGGTCACGGTTTCGACCACCGACGACCTGCGCAAAGCCCTGGCTGCGGGTCATTCCGCAGAACAGATCATTATCGCAAGCAACGACGATGCGGTAGCTACGGCCCGCGCCGCAGGTGTGGAAGAAGGCCGCACTGCCGCCACTACCGAAGCCGTCGCGGGCGAACGCACTCGCATTGCGGCCATCACGGCACTCACCCGCAACGGCTTTGAGGCTGAGATGAAAGCGGCCATTGACGGTGGCGCAACGCCCGAGATGTTTGCCATGTCGCTGCTGAAGGCCGCAGCGGATCGTGGCATCACCTTGGATGCCATCAGCGCCGACACGCCGCCGGCAGCGGCGCACGCACGCCCGGCTACTGCCGGCAGTGCAGCACCCGCGGCTTCACGCCTCAGTACGCGCGACGTTTACGCCCGTCGCGCAGCAGCAACCAACAAGTAAGGGCACATACCCATGAACGAACAGACCGAGAAGAATCGCACCGGCGATTTCCTGCTGTCCGAGGGCAACGGCAGCTATTCGCGTGAGAACGTCATCGTCGCAAGCGGCCAGAATCTTGAGGCCGGAACCGTGCTGGGCACCGTCACTGCAAGCGGTGAAGTGGTCGAGTTGGACGTTGCTGGTGATGACGGAAGCGAGGTGGCCACCGGCATTCTCTGGGCTAATACCAACGCCGCCGATGCGGATACCGCTGCCGTGGCTATCGCGCGCGCCGCCGAAGTCAAGGCGGATGCGCTCATCTGGCCGGCCGGCATCACCGTGCCGCAGAAAACTGCCGCGATTGCTCAGCTCGCCGAGCTGGGCGTCGTCCTGCGCTGATCGAAGGAGCTAACCCCATGCAGCAGATGTCCGATGTATTCAACGGCGACGCGTTCAGCGTCGTTTCCCTTACCGATGCCATCAACAACCTTCCCTTCGTTCCCGGTCGTGCTGGGGAGGTCGCAGGCTGGCAGGAAGAAGGCGTACCCACCACCAGCATCGCCATCGAAGAGGACAACGGTGAGCTGAAGCTGGTCAATCCGACGCCCCGTGGTGGTCCGGGTGAGGCTGCCACCAGTAGCAAGCGGAAGATGCGCCAACTGGTCATTCCGCACTACCAGGTGGATGACTTTATTGCTGCCGACAGCGTGCAGGGTGTGCGTGCGTTCGGTACGACCAACCAACTGGAGGTGCTGCAGGATCGGGTCAACGCCAAGCTGCAGCAGCATGTGAGCTGGAAGCTCGATCCCACGCTTGAGTATCAGCGCGTTGGTGCGTTGAAGGGCCTTATCCTCAACGCTGATGGCACCACGCTTTACAACCTGTTCACCGAGTTCGGTGTAGCGCAGGAAGGCGAAGTTAACTTCGCACTGACTGCGGCCAATCCTGTTGCCGGCGAATTGCGCGAGAAGTGTGCGCGCATCGTGCGCAAGGTGGGCGCCAACCTTGGCGGCATTGCAGTGCGCACTATCTTCGCCGAGTGCGGTGATGACTTCTTCGATGCGATGCTCAAACACCCGGATGTGATCGAGTCCTACAAGGGCACGCCGATGGCACAGGTGCTGCGCGAGGGCTATGTCACCCCAAGCGGAACGGTCTACGGTGTGTTCGAGTTCGGCGGCATCATCTTCGAAAACTATCGCGGCCAGGTCGGCGGTACCAGCTTCATCGACACCGACGCCTGCCACATCTTCCCGGTTGGCGTGCCCGGCCTGTGGCGCACCGTGTACGCCCCGGCGGACTATGAAGAAACCGTCAACACCGTCGGCCTGCCGCGCTATGCCAAGCAGTACCCCACTGCGAACGGCAAGGGGCGCCACCTGGAAGCGCAGATGAACGCCCTCAACTACTGCACCCGTCCCAAGGTGCTGATCAAGGGCAAGAAGGCGTGAGTTACGCCCACCGCCGCGCACATGAAAGGCGGGATGCCGTGCGCGGTGGTGGGGCTTTGAACCGGATACAGGGGGCATACCGTGGGCGTGCGAGAACTGGCCGAGATGGCGACTGACGCAACTATTGCAACCGCTGCGAACAAGGTCACCGTTTTCGGCGGTGGTGCCGCGTTTCTGATCGGTGGCCTCACTGTCAACGAAGTGGCGGCCTTGGGTGGTCTCGTGCTCGCAGCGGTGTCGATGCTGATCCAGATGCTCTACACGCGTCGCTCCAACAAGCGGCAGGAAGCGGCCGATGCGCGCCAGGCGGCTGCTGATGAACGGCAGCGCATCTCCGATGCGGCGCGTGAAGTGCGTGAACTTGAAGAGCATGCCGTGCGCATGGCCGTGCTGCGCAAGAAGGGAGAGAGCAATGTCTGATAAGGCACCCACTGGCCGCGTTGGGCTAGTGTTTGGCTCGCTGCTCATTGTAGCGTTCCTGTCGCTGTGGGAAAGCAGCGGTAATCTGATCACCACTGTCTATGCGGACAAGCTGGCCGGTGGCCTGCCCACGGTTTGTGATGGCCTCACACGGCATATCACCAGTACGCCCATTGTGATTGGTGAGCAATGGAGTGTGGAGAAGTGCGAAAGCGAGCAGCGCGCTGCGCTCATCAAGGTGCAGCGGCAGTTGTTGAAGTGTTTCATCCACACTCCGCCGCAAAGTGTCTTCGATGCGGCCACTTCACACGCCTGGAACATGGGCGCTACTGCCACCTGCGGCAGTGTGGCCATGCAGCACTGGAACAAGGGCAACTGGGCAACGGGTTGCAGCCGCCTCGCCATCGATGCTGATGGCCGCCCGGTGTGGAGCTACGTGCGTACGGGGCGAACCCTTCCCAATGGCAAGGCCGAAATGCGCTTCGTGCAAGGGCTGGCCAATCGCCGGCAGGCAGAAGTGAAGTTGTGCACGGCAGGTGTCGAATGATCATGCGCATCATCACCGCCATCATGTTGGTTCTGCTTGCTGTTGTTGTGTGGCAGCGCGGTAGCGTATCCATCGCCCGCCGTGCCGCAGACAACGCCACCGCCGCCCGTGACGCGGCAAATATCGAACGCGATAGCGCACGTGCAGGGTTGGCCCAGGCCAACACCATCATAGCCACCGAGCGTGCCAACGCCGCCAAGGCGAACGCGCTGGCCGCTCAGTACGAGAAGGACAAAGCCGATGCGCAAACTGAATCTGATCGTGTCGTTGCTGGTCTGCGCGATGGCAACCTCCGGCTGCACCAGCGTTGGCAAGCCGCAGTTGCTACCAGCGAACTGTCCGCAGCCACCGCAGCCGCCGCCATCGCTGATGACGCCGCAGCAGACCGCGCAGAAAGTGCGGGCCGAATTATTGGAGCCGCAGCCGCCTGCGACGCAAAAGTAGTAGGTCTACAGGCCTTCGCGCGCTTGTGTGCTGCTGGGGGTGTGCAGTGAGCTTCGATCACAGCGCTATCGCCGCCTTGCACGTCGATCTCTTCGATGAGTTCGGGTGCGATGGCAAGGTATCGCGTGCCGGTGCTGAGCCAGTGCCGGTGCGCATCATCATTGATCGCACGGCCTCGCGCATCGGTGACTACGGCCAGGTGGTGGGACGCATGACCACCGCCGCGTTCATGCGCGCGCAGTGGTCGCCCGCGCAGGGCGACGTGCTTGCATGGGAAGACCAGCTCGGCGCGCACCAGCTGCCGGTGGAGAATCCGGCGCACGAGGACGACGGATTTGCCGTCACGGTGGTGTTGCATGGCTGATCAGGTCCGCGTTAAGGCTATCGTCGAGCAGGTGCGGGAGGAACTGGCCCGCATCACAGTCAGCAACGGGTTCGTCACGGATCTGGGCAAGCACGTCAAGACGAAGCGCACCCAGGGCGGAATACCCACCGAGCCGCAATGCACGGTGGCCATCGTCGCCAAGCGGGCAGGGGAATCGGCCGGCTCGGTGGCCGTTGAGGGCGTGGTCGAATTCGTGCTGCCAGCGACATACAGCGACGCACTCGACACGGTGTACGACAGTGCGGACGATGTCGAGCGCCTGTTCAATACCATGGCCGACCGCCTGCAAGCAGGAAAAATGATGGTCTGCGGCGCGCTGCTGCCGCTATATGCCGGCACGGTGTTTCTCGACCGGCCGGAAGGTCTGCCGGTTGTCGCGGCGGAAGTCACCTTTACCACCGGATACCGCCGCTGATGGCCGCCACCGTCGCCGCCAATCGCGGGCGCACCACGGGGGTGGGCTTCGACCTGCAGGGTGCGCTGGATGTCCAGCAGGAACTTACGCGGCTTGATGACCGCTTGCCGTGGCTGCAGGAGCGCGCCATCCAGACGCTGGCACGGCGCCTGCCGGTCGAAGCGCGCCGCGATATCCAAGCGGAATACAACCTGCCGGCTGCCCGCATCCGCGACAACCTGCGCTGCGCCGTCGTCGTCGGCGGCACCGCGCGTGCTGCGGGCGTTCGGCTGGTCGGCCAATGGAAACGCGGTATCGGCCTGCTGAATTTCGGCGGGCGCCAGGTACGCAAGGGCGTCAGCTACAGCGTGTACCGCGGCAGCCGCCAGCTGGAAGAAGGCGCCTTCATCGCCCGCATGCTGGGCGGCAACCTGCAAGCCGTCGAACGCTACGGCGACAGAGTGCAGATGAAGACGGGTCGCTACAGGGGCCAGAAACGCCAGCGCGTCGAAGTGCTCTACCGCTCCACCGTCGCCCAGATGCTGGCCCAGGGGCGCCGACCCGAACGACTGCTCGACTACGCCCGCACAGTTCTTCGCAACGAAATGTCCCGCCTGCTCGCCAGCTACGACTACTGACCCACACCCCAGCCGGCGGCGCCGGCTCCACCGGAGATCCACAAACATGAAAGACTTTTCCTTCCAGGGCCGCATTGAACTGGGCACCCGCCAGGCCGGTGGCAAGCCGACCAATCTGATCTGGGTCGGCGACCAGTCCTCGTGCGAAGTTCGCTTCAACACCGAGAACGCGGACCGCACCGAAACCTTCAGTGGCCAGCGTCTGCAGTCCGCCCGTATGCGCCAGTCCACCACGGTGGAGTTGAACCTCGTGCTGCGTTACGCCACGCCGCACAACCTGCAGCTGGGGTTGTATGCCACACCACAGAACATCAGCGCCGCCTCAGTTCCGAGCGAGGTATTGCCCGAAGGGTTGATCGCCGGTTCGCGCATCGTGCTCGACAAGCCGGCCAACGTGACCGATCTGGTGCTCACCGACTCCAACGGCTCGCCAGTCACGCTGGAAGAAGGTGAGGACTACCGCCTGGAGAGTGCACACAGCGGCATCATCCAGATCATCGATGTCAGCAGCCTCACCCAGCCGCTCAAGGCTGCATACAAGCATGACGCGTTCACCGTGTTGCCCTTCTTCACCGCGCAGCCGCCGGAGCGTTATTTGTACCTCAACGGCGTCAACACCGTCACCGGTGAGCGCGTGCGTATGCACCTGTACCGCGTGCAGTTCAATCCGTTCGACACCCTGGCCCTGATCAATCCGGAATTCGGCGAACTGCCGCTGTCGGGTAGCGCGATGTTCGATATCGAAACGGCCGAAGATCCGATGTTCGGTCCCTTCGGCCGTATCGAGCTGCCGGCGGAGGTCTGATGGCTCGTCTTCTGGGAAGTGACCCCGCCGCCGCGGCGAAGCCTGCTGCGGGCACCGCGCCGGCAGAGGGTACGCCGGTGCTCAACCCGGACATCACTCTCTCGCTTGGCGGCGAGCGGGTGACCGTCCGCGAGTACAGCTTCTTCGAAGCGATGGATGTGGTCTACACGGATCGGAGCTTTCTCGATGATTGCCTGGCCGTCCTGTCGGCCGCCGCACAAGACCCGTGGGAGGCAGTGCGCTCGCTGGTAGGTCGGCACCGGGGCTTCATCATCGGCGCCATCGCTGCGGCCTGCGGCAAGCCTGAATCGTGGGTGCTGGGCCTTGGGCCGCTTGAGCAGGATCGCCTGTTCTCCACCTGGTGGGCGGTGGACGGGCATTTTTTCGTGCAGGAAGCGGCGGTGGTATTGCGCAGCCGGCGGGTGGCGAGCCCCTCGACTGGGAAGTCGTCTTCTGTGAACTCGCTGCAGCAGGCTACGAGGGAGGAAGAATCACCCGACTCGGCCGTTGCACCCAGCGACAGCTCGAGTTGATGCATGCGCAGCTGCAGCGGCAACGCTTGCAGCGCCGCGCAGACTTCATTGAAGACCTGTTGAACGGTCATGTGGAAACGAAGGAAGGGCTGAAACACGCCCTCAAACGAATTGATCAGCTGAGGAAAGCATAAGTGAATCGCGACTTCACCATGGATTTGCGCATGAGGGCGGATTTTGCGCAGGCCCGTCGCGAGATGCAGCAGACCAGCGCCCAGCTGGAGACCACGGCCGAGACCGCCCGCGCGGCCACCGAGGAGCTGGATGCCGTAGGCAAGGGTGGTAACGGCGGCATGGCCCGCGCCCGCGAGCAGGATGCGGCCGCACAGGCCGCCTGGCTGCGTGCCAGCGAGGCAACCCGGAATGCGGTGGCACAGGAGATCGGCCTGATCAGCCAGTTGCAGGAACGCCTGGACCGTGGCGCCGGCAGCTGGGGTGATTTGGCTGATACCGAGGCCATGCTTGATAAGGCGATGGCGAAGGGGCTGGTGACTGCCGAGGAATACGACGAGGCGCTGGGCAAGCTCAACAAGAGCCAGTCCACCCTGCAACGCAGTACCGACCAGCAGAACAAGTCCCTCGATGGAACGATGGGGCGCTACGACAAGGCCAGCGCGCAGCTGCAGAAGCTGGCCCGCGATGAGCAGGCGTTGAAGAAGGCGCTGGACAGCGGCCGGATTTCCACCGAGCAGTACCAGCGCGCTACCACTGCCCTACAGGCCAAACGTGCGCAGATCGTCGATGCCGGCCAGCAGTCGACGATGATGCGTCGGCTCAACCTGGAATCCGCCGGTACCCAGCGCAATCTCTCGCAGCTGGTGAGCTATGGCACCACCGGCAACTGGCAGCTGGCCGGCAACCAGATACTGCAGCTGGGCAATAGTGCGGGTGCGGCGAGCGCGCTGTTCAGCGGTCTGGGTGTGAGCGTTGCGGGCGCGACGGGCGTGGTTCTCGCAGCTGGTGCCGCCGCCTACCAGAGCTACACCGAGTACAGGGCGCTGGAAACCGCGCTGCTGGCGACGGGCAATGCGGCGGGTGTCACTGCGGGGGAACTGGGGAATATCCGCAATTCCATCGGTGATGCTGGCGGCGAGTATGGCAAGGCGCAGCAGGCACTTCAGGGGCTTGCTGCATCCGGAGCGGTTGCGGAGTCCAGTCTCGAGTCGGCCGGAAGGGCGGCGGTGAATCTTTCCGAGCTGACAGGTGGCAGCATCGAGTCGATGACGGCCAAGGTCATCACCCTGGCGAAGTCGCCCGTGTCGGCCATGGCCGAGCTGAATGACAACTATCGATTCCTGACCCTGGAGGTCTACAACAATGTGCGCTCACTGGAAGAGCAGGGCAGGGCACAGGAAGCGGCCAAGGTTCTGATCGAGGAACTGGATCGCGTCACGGCCCAGCGGGTTGCGACGATGCGCCAGAACGCGAGCACGCTCGAGGCCAAGTGGCATGACGTTGCCGCGGCGATCAAGGGCGCATGGCGGACTGCAAAAGACGTCTTCGACCAGAGCGTCGAAGGCGATATCCGGCGCGCGGAATGGGATCTGAATTTCCAGCTCTGGTCCAACGACGGCAAGGAGAACGACCGTTCAAGGCAGCGTCGCGCTGATCTTGAGCAGTTGCGTCAGCAGAAAGCGGTCACCGATGAGGCGGCCCGCGCAGAGGGGCGCCTGCAGGCGGTGCAGAGTGCTGGCATAGACGCGCAGCGGGACATTCAGGGAGTTCTGGATTCTGGTGCCTCGAAGGCGGCCCAATACTCACGTGAGGTGGTCAACCTTTCGAAGAAATTTGCGGCACTGCGTGAGGCGGCGTCAGCCGGAAACTCGGATAACCCGTTGCTCACCGATGTCGTATTCGGTGCGGATGGCTCTGTGAGTGGGGGCGCCTATGACAAGGCGCTTGCGCAGCTGAGGGAAAAATACAAGGACCGGAGTGGTGGTCGCGGCTCCGGCCGCTCGGCCAGGAGTGGCGTGGATCGGGTCGATGACGCAGCCAAGCGCGAATTGCAGAACCTTGCCCAGCAGGTGGCGATGCTCGGTGAGCTTGAAGATGGCCAGGCCAAGGTCAGCAACGCCGCGCGCATGCGCTACGAGGTCGAGGAAGGTCAGTTCAAAAATGCCAGCGGCCGGATGAAGGAGCAGCTGCAGGACTGGGCGCAAGCACTGGACTTCGAGCAGAAGCGCAAGGATGCCACCACCGCGCTGTACCAGGCCGAGGCGCAGATTGCGCAGCTGCAGGGCCGTGGCAAATCCGGCGAATATGAAAAGGTCAATCGGCAGCTGGAGCTGCAGAAACGGAACCTCGAGGAGATCGGCAACGCCGCTGGCGCGGCCGACATCGCCAAGCTGCTCAACCTGCGCGAAGCCAATGAAAACCTCGCCGAGCTGCAGCGCAAATACAACGAAGTGATGAGCGCCATCCGCGGTGAGCAGGAGCGTATCAACTTCGAGCTGCAGGCCGGGATGATCACCGAATCCGATGCGCAGCAGAGGATCGTTGAGCTGTATCGCAATAAGCTCGGCATGCTGCGCGAGATCGTGCCGCAGATGCGTGCCGCCGCCGAAGCCCTGGGCAACCCTGACGCGCTGGCGAACGTCGAGGCCATCGAGCTCAAGCTGCGTGAAATGGCGGTCACCACCAACTCGCTGCAGCGCGCCGTGGGCAGCACGTTCCAGAGTTCGTTCAAGACCGCGCTGGTCTCGCTGGCCACCGATACCGAGTCCCTGGGCGGCCTGGTGCGGAACTTCATGTCCTCGATGTCGAGCGGCATGGCCGAGTGGGCGGCGGACCAGCTCTCGCAGATGATGCGCGCCGGTTTGATGGACAAGCTGGCAAAGTGGTTCCCCAGCCTGTTCGGCACCGCCGAAGTGGAAACGCCCGAGTCGGCCGCGCTGGTCAATGCCGGCACCACGGTGGCCTCCGCGCTCACCGATGCGGGTGCTAGTGCGGCAGCGGCTATTGCAGGCGCCGCAGGCGGTGGTACCGGTGTGGCAGGTGTGGGTGGCGCTGCAGCCAAGTCAGGTGTCGGTGAAGCTGCTTCCCGGGCGGCGGAGAATATTGCCGGTGCTGACGGTGCTGCTGAGAAGTTGGCCGCATCCGGCAAGGGCATCCAAATTGGGGCCGTTGGACTTGTAGGTGCGGCTGCCAATCTGGCTACGGCAGCAGGTGGGCTTTCGCCCGGCGCCAACGCTGTCATCCAGGCGGCTGTGCAGTTGCTCACCGCTGCTATAGCCATGCGCGCGGCCAACTCGGCCAGCAGCATGGGCTATGCGGCAGGTGGCTATACCGGCGATGGCGGCAAATTCACACCGGCAGGCATGGTGCATCGCGGCGAGTACGTGATGCCGCAGGAGACCGTGAACTACTACGGCCTGGACACGATGCGGGCAATCCACCAGCACCGTGCCTCCTTCGCCGCCATTCCCCCGCCGCGCACCCGCGTGGCCGCACCACGCTTCCAGTTCGCCGATGGTGGCTTCGCAGACCGTGCCATGCCAGGCGCGGGGACCAGCATTGAGATCCTCAACTTCACGGATGTCGAGCAGCTCGCGCAGCGCATTGCCAGCAGCGATCCCATGCGCAAGAGCATCGTCAACACCACTATCGAAGAGGGCGGTTCCATCCGTGCGGGGTGGCAGGGATGAGCTTTGCAGTAGGTTCACCCATCATCTGGCCGCGCCCTGCAGACTGGGCTAGCAGCGTTCGCGAAACGTTGAGCTGGTACACGGAGGTGCTGCAGGCAAGTAGCAGCGGTGCCACCATGCACCGTTCGCTTCGCCTTTCGCCACGTCGCGGCTTCTCGTTCGACGTGATAGCCGACGAGCAGGAACGGCGTGTGCTAGATGCGCTCATGCGTGCGCGGGGCAGCCATCGCTGGCTGCTGCCGATATGGCCGGATACGCAACTGCTACGCGACGGTGTTGCCGCTGCCGCAACGGCCATCGCATGCGAAACCGAGCACTTCGATTTCGCTGTTGGAGGACGTGCTGTTCTGTGGCGTGGCATCGATGAGTGGGAAGTTGTGCAAATCGCCGCCATCGGTGCCGGGGCGCTCGCACTCAGTTCCCCTCTTGCTCGGGCATGGGAACGTGGTTCACGCCTGCTGCCGCTGCGCTGGGCGCGCATGGATGCCTCATCAAGCATCAAGACGCTAACCGACATGCACGACCGCATGCAGATTTCCTTCACCCTTGATGAAACCTGCGACTGGCCGGCGTATGCAGGCGCGACCGAGTATCGCGGTCATCCGGTACTGACTCTGCGTCCTGATTTCGCGGAGAGCCAGGACGTTGCGTACTCGCGTATGCAGCAGACGACGGACAACTTCACTGCCTTACCGTTCACTTCCGACCACCCCGGCGTGGCATTCCGCACTGTTCGCACTGTGTGGGAGCGTTGGGGCAGGGCAGAGCAGGCGCAGTTCCGCAGCCTGCTCTATGCCCTGCTAGGTCGCGCCATGCCGCTGTGGATTCCCACGTGGCAGCAAGACCTGCGCATCACCCAGCCCGTGGGTGCTGCCGCCACCACCATCATCGTCACATGGTGCGGGTACACGCTGTACAGCAAGCAGATGCAGAACAGGCAGGACGTGGCCATTACGCTCACCGATGGCGCCGTGCTCTACCGCCGCATCACCAACGCCATTGAGGTGGCGGGCGCTGAACACCTCACCCTGGACAGTGCGCTGGGGCGTGAGGTCTCCCCGCCACAGGTGCGCAGCATCAGCTTCATTGGTCTCTACACAATGGCTAGCGACACTGTGGAGATCGAGCACATCACCGCAGGCGATGGTGGTCGCGCACGCATTCCGCTCGCATGGCAGGAGGTAGTGTCCGATGCTGCTTGATCGCTATGGACGCAAGCCAATCCACCTGTTCGTGTTTAGTCGCCAGCATCTGGCGTGGCGATACTGCACTGCGGACAGAGACCTAGTAATTAACGGGCTGGTCTATCAGTCCGCGCAGATTGAACGCAGTGAGATCAAACAGACCATCGAGCGGGCTAAGGATCGGCTCACGATCAAGTGCGCCTATCTGCTCGACCCTGAAGCGGACGAATACCCAGTCACCCAGTCGCTGGGTGACAACTGGTGGCCCTACGTCCCCACTGACGCAGTCAGCGTGACTTGCCTGTCATATGACGCGGCGCGTGCCGCCCCTCCTGCTGTTGAATGGATGGGCCAAGTAACCCAGCCGAAGTTCGGAAAGTCGACGCTGGAGCTGATCTGTGAGCCGGGGAACGGCTATGGGCATGCTCGTGGCCAAGGCCTGCGGTGGCAACGGGGCTGCGGCAAGACCGTCTACTCCGTTGGCCCCCGGGGGTGCAACCTCGGTACCGGAACGGCCGCCCGAATCCTTACGGGTGTGGTGACCAGGCTGGAACAAGCCGATGGCGACGTTCCCCCGATGGCGCACATCGTGGTGCCGGAGTTCTCCGCCATCGTTGACATCCTGGCCGGTCGGATTCTGACTTGGTCGTCCGGCGGTTCATCGGGCGTGTCGTCTTCTTTCATGGCTTACACCGAGACCATCAGGAAGTCCTTCGAGCACGAGACATCGGAATTCTTCTGGGAGCCCATCGGTGGCCGCGTGGACAATACGGTTTATGAAGGCCCGTTTGTCATCGAGTATCGGTACACCAAGCACCCGGCCCTAGTGATCGCCAACGCCACCGGCTTGGTGGTGGGGTCGAGCGTTTCGATCTCGGTACCGGCCGTGGCGGTGAGCGCCGTGGTGACTGCCGTCGGCGGCTTGCTGCTCACGGCGCCCGAGTTGGCCCTTTCGGCCTTTCCCCTTGCGGGTGGATTCATCACCTTCAGTGCGCCCAATGGGCTGCTGGTGCGCCGAGACATCGCTACGCACGAAAAAGGCTCCGCGATCTTGAAACTGACACCTGGGGGCGTGGTTCCCCAGCCGGGCGATGCCATCACCGCGCTTCCTACGTGTCCCCGTACTTGGTTTGCATGCGGTGAGCGGGGTAACACCGACAACTATGGCGGGAGCCTCTACAAGCCAGTGAAGAACCCGATGGACGGAGTGAGCATGTCATGGGGCTGAAGGTATTGATTCAGCGTGCCCGGAAGAAGGCCACCATCTGCCGCTGGCGGCTTCGCTACTGGTGGATGGACACGCGCGAAGGGCGGGGCGCGCAGGTTGCAGCGTTCTGCTTCGCGGTTTTTGTGGTCGTCGTGCAGCTTGTCCGCGTTGCGGTAACCGCGCTGGTGCCGCCGCCGGCCGGCGAGCCCGCCAAGGCGGTCTATTGGTGGGTGGTGCAATTGATCATCCTGATTGTCTCAGTAGCGATTTCCTACGCGATGAGGCCCAAGACTGAGCAGCCGAAGCCGCAGGCGGGCGCAGCGCCAACCGTCGAAGACGGCCAGAGCATCAAGCACCACTTCGGGACTGTGTGGGTCGAAGACGAGTTCATCCTCGCCTGGAAGGTCACCGGCACCATCCCGATCAAGACCAAGGGAGGGAAGAAATGATGGACGAAGTGATCGTTACCACCACCCACCTTTTCACGATTCCGTGGTTCACCCGTCGCTCTGGCTTTTGCCGTGGTAAGTCGAAGGAGTTCTTTGACAGGCATGGCTTGGACTGGCGGTCCTTCGTAAAGAACGGGATTCCATCGTCGAAGCTCGAGGCGACCGGTGATGGCCTGGCCTTGAAGCTGGTTGAGTGGGCGCGGAAGTGCGAGGCCGGCGATGGGAAGTAGTAAGGGCGGTGCACAGACGGTTGGCTACTGGTATGAGATCGCATTCCACAGCGGCCTGGGCATCGGCCCGATAGACGCGTACCTGGAGTTCCGAGGTGGCGACAGAACAGCCTGGAAGGGTGAGGCAACTCACAGCCAGACCATTCGGATCGATGCCGAGAATCTTTGGGGCGGCAAGAAGGACCAGGGCGGCATCGTCGGGTCGGTAGACCTGATGTTCGGCGAACCGACGCAACAGCCCAACGCCCGCCTCGCCGGCATCTTTGGACCACAACAGCCCGCTTGGCGCGGCTTGGCCACGTTGGCTTTCGCCGGCCGCTACGGCGCGATGAGTCCCTACCCGCAGAAAGCCAGCCACAAGCTCCGCCGCATCCGCGAAGGCTGGGACACCGAGTGCTGGTACCCCGGGAAAGCAGCCATCCCGATGCCGACCTGCAGCGGAGGTGCACCGTTCATCCACGCGACCTCACTGCCATACCCACAGCACCTCGGTGACGCCAACCTCAGTGGTATAGCGGCCACCGGTGGAGCTATGCGAACGATGGTTGTCTTCGGAACCATCGCGCCCGATAGCTATGCCAACGCGGTAGCGCCAGTAGGGGGTGCTCTTTGGACACTTCCACCTCCGGCGCTGGACCCGGATGCCAGTTGGACCGGTCTCGGTGCCTCCGGTGGATCGCTGAAAACGTTGCTCATACAGGCGCGGCTTGACGGAGACGCCAGCAGCAGCCGGATCGCTGCCACCGGTGGATCGCTCAAACCACCTCCTCGAGGGACGGTAGCCAAGGATTCCAACACCAACAGGGTTGCCCCTTCGGGCGGCTCGCTGAAAACGATATGAGGTCAGGCATGCACACCAACAACGAAAGAATTGAACACATCATCCGAATCGGTAGCACGGGGCGTTTCCGGGCTTTGGTTCACAACGGGCATGTCCTGGACGAAGCCGGCCAGATCCTGATTGAAGGCGAACCGGTGGTCCGTGACGGCGTTCCGCAGGTAACCCCGTTTGGGCGCAACAAGCTGACAAAGAAGTTCTTCAACGATTTGCTGGCCGGAGTAACGGATGTGGTCGGCTGCTTCGTCGCCGGCACGGGGAATGTTCCCCCTACCGAAGATGACACGGTCCTGGCTGCCTACGCGGGGAGGGCAACCACTCACGTCGCTGCCACCCTCACCTTCTCCGACACCCCCGACGCGAACGGCATGGTGTATCTGCGCACCGTTTTCCGCGCAACCTTTGCGCCGGGCTCATTGGGTACCGGCACCAAGAACATCTCGGAAGGCGGAATCGCTGCGGGGACTACGACCAACACAACCGCAGCCACGCAACTCTTTGCCCACGGCCTTTTGACTGATGCCAATGACGATCCGACTGCTGTTGCAGTCGACGCCGCTAATGAGTATCTGGACCTGTTCTGGGAGTACACCAGGTATTTCAAGGTCGAGGATGCCGGCACTGTCAGCATCGATCTGGAAGGCGTGGCCACTACCCATGACTGGGTCATGCGCACGATGAACTGGCGTCAGCAGGGATCGTCGTCGAACTATGCATGGCCGATGGATAGCTTCGCTGCCACCAATATTCGCCTGGTGACCCCCTTCCGGCCGGCTACGAACGGGGACAGCCCCAGCGGCTCGGGCACCAATGCCTGCTCGGGACCCTTGGGCACCTTCATGGGCTTCCCAACCAAGACCGGATACGCCAATGCCCACCAGGTCAGCTCCATAGCTATCCAGCCTTTCACTACCAACAAGCAGCGCTCTTGGCTGCTTCGCTGGATCACAACCGCAGGCAACGTCCCCGGTGGCATTGGCGCACTGCAACTCGGTGGTTCCTACACCGCCTGGTGGCAGATTTCATACTCACCGAAGCTCGACAAGACCGATCAGAAGCAGCTCGACCTGTACGTCACGATCTACATGGACAACATGCCGTGATTCCCGAAGACCGCCTCTCATCTACGCCATTCGTTGGCAAGTGGATTAACCCCTACACGGGGCGCCTCGACGTGTCGGAGCATTGGGGGCCGGTTGCGCTGCAGGATCCATCGGAAGGGCTGCTAGCAAGGCTATGGGTGGCCCGCTGTGATGATGAGAATGTCCTCATTTCAGCGGATGGGGTGCCGGAGGTTGTGCTGCATACGCATGGCAGCAAGGTGAAAGCAATATCGCTTTCATTCAATCAGAACGGTGACCCGCATTTCACATTCATCGATGAGTTGGGGGCTGCCTATCTGCGTTGGTATGACCCCACGTTGCCTGGCGCGGTTGTGTCGGCGCTGCCGTCGACCTATCTCTACCCGCTGCTGACGTTCGATGATGCACGTCGTTTCAACGTTTCCGCATCTGACGTCATCCTCTCGTACGTTCGGGACGGTGTGTTGAGGTACCGCGTGCAGCGCGAACGTTTCGACGTGGAGCACACCCCGCCTGTCGGTGAGGGCGGCCAGCCTCTGTCTGTCGCTGGAAAGCCGCTCCTACATGTCGGAATGACCACGCAGGGCCGGGTGCAATGGACGTTCCTCAATACCGACAACTGGGCGATGAACCCGGCCCATGTGCTGTACTACGCGCGCACGCATTCCGAGATTGGACGCGAGCCGAAAGCCAACATGAATGAAGCCAGCTACCGGGCGGCCGCCGACCGGCTGTACGACGAAGGCTTTGGGATCTGTACGTCCTACGACCCTTCCGCAGAGAGCCTTGAAGAGTTCGAGCAGCGTATATGCAAGCTGATCGGGGGCAGCGTGAGCCGTGACCTGGTCGACGGCCAGTACTATCTCGACTTGGCGCGCGGCGACTACAAGATCGAGGAGCTGCCGGTAGTCACGGACGATGACATCATCGAATTTGAAGCCCAGCCGGCAACGCTGGATGGGGCCGTCAACTCGGTCAGCGTGAAGTACTTTGACCCTTGCAAGAAGGAAGACGTGATCACGCCGGCTGTTCAGGCGCTGGGGCTGATCGATGCCTTTGGCGTGATCCACCAAGTGATGGAGTATCCCGAGATCCCAAGCGGAGCGTTGGCCCTGATCGTTGCCGAACGCGACGTGCGCACTACCGCGACACCCACCATCCCCTTCAACTTAGTTGTGATGCCTGACTCGGTGCGGACTATCCGGCCCAACAAGCATTTCCGACTGCAGGCACCGCGCCATGGTGTGGCCGATATGGTTTGCCTGCTTGGGGAGAAGAGCACCGGCACCCTGAAGAGCGGCGCGACGTCGGTAAAGGCAACACAGGACATCTACAGCCTGCCGCAGACCTCGTTTGTCGAGATTGAGCCCGGCGTCGATACCCGGCCAGATCCCACCCCGTTCCCGATTACGGTGCAGGCGGCAATGGAGGCGCCGTATGTAGAGCTGGCGCAGCGACTCGACCGCGCAAACCTGGACATCCTTCCGGCCCACGTCGGGTATCTGCTCGCTGTTGCTGATCAGCCTGTCCAGGGCGGGGTCAACTTCAGCCTGGCGACGTCGACGGGCGGTATGGAGTACGACGCAACCGCCACAGGCGACTGGTGTTCGGTCGTGGTCGTTGCCGGCAACCCCGATATCGATGTGGTCGATCAGCAAGCGACCGTGATTTCGATTGGGGCAAGCTCACGGGCTGATTCGATTTCAATCGGGTCCGCTGCCATGTGGGATGCCGAGATCGTGCGCATCGATGCCGTGGATGTCGTTGCCGGCACCATCACGGTCGGCCGTGGGTGTGCTGACACGGTGCCTACCGGCCACGCCGCTGGCTCCCGCATATGGGCCTACGATGACTCGGCGGCTTCAGACATGGCGGAGTACACGGATGGCGAGGCCGTGGACATCAAACTGCTGACAAATACCGGCGTCGCCCAGCTCGGCCCCGCATCGGCCTTTCCAATGACCGTCGAGTTCTTCGGCCGCGCCGCGCGGCCCTATCCGCCGGCAGGGGTAAAGATCAATGACCTGGCGTGGCCGACCGCAATCGAGGCAACCGTCGACGTGTCGTGGGCTCACCGCGACCGCCTGGCGCAGGCCGACCAGCTGGTCGACCAGCTGGTGGCCAGCATCGGGCCGGAAGCCGGCGTCACTTACACAGTCCGCTGGTACTTGGACGGCTCCCTGGTAAGCACCGCCGACGATGTTGCCGGCGACAGCGCAGCGTTCGCTCCGGCGGCCGCTGGCCAAGTGCGCGTCGAGATAGAAAGCAAGCGGGCTGGTTTGACCAGCCTGCAGACCTGGCAGCACACCGTGGCCTACACCCCGGCGCCGCCAGCGGAATAAAAACAGGGCGACGGTTCGACACCGGCAAGTGCCGAACCGCCGCCGCAACACAGGTGATCTCACCACCTGGCTTTGGCCGAGGCCCTGCTGCTCCGCGAAGCGGCTGCAGTCTCGGCTATACCCATCGCAAAAGGTGAGATATGCCAAACCCCGTTATCCCTTGGCCCGGCGGCAAGCGCCGGTTGATCAAGCATCTGTACCCCCACTTCCCGGCGCATGAGTGTTACGTCGAAGCCTTCGCTGGCGGCGCGGCCGCGCTGCTGCTGCGCCCGCATCCAGCGCCGGTGGAAGTGCTCAACGACATCAACGGCGAACTAGTGCGGCTGTACCGCTGCATCCGACATCACCTGGATGAATTCATCCGCCAGTTCCGCTGGTCCCTGATCAGCCGCGAGATGTTTGAGTGGGCATTGATAGAACGCCCTGAGACGCTCACAGACATCCAGCGCGCCGCACGCTTCTACTATCTGCAGAAACTGGCCTTCGGTGGCAAGGTGCAGGGTCAGAGCTTCGGCTACGTCGCCAGCGGCGGGGTGAAGCTCAACCTGCTGCGCATCGAAGAAGAGCTCAGCGCCGTCCACCTTCGCCTGGCGAACGTCATCATTGAGCACGGCACATGGCAAGAAGTCGTGGAACGCTACGACCGCCCGGCCACGCTGCACTACCTCGATCCGCCTTACTGGGAGACCGAGGGCTACGGCGTGGATTTCCCTTTCGCTGAGTACGAGCGTATGGCCGCGTGGATGCGCTCGGCCAAGGGCAAGGTGGTGCTCTCGATCAACGACCACCCCGACATTCGCGGCGTCTTCGACGGCTTTGCGATGATCCCCTTGCAGCTGCGCTACACGATGGGCCGCGAGGGTCGGGAGACCCCAGCAGGGGAGTTGATCATCAAGAGCTGGGACGATAGCCAGGCGTCATTACTGTAGTCCGATGCCTGGCGATCACATGTAGCCCTGCAAGCTGGCTTGGGGCTTGACGCTCACGTGGACCAGCCACGTGGCCCCGGCTTTGATGATTGCGACCTCGTCATCGGGGCAGCATTCAGTAATCCGGTCCTCGATAGCATCTCAGGCGCGCCGGAACGCAGGGCCGTCACCCAGCTGGTGCCATGCCCTCTTGATCTCCCAGGACGCGACACCGTAGACAGGGAGATCAAGGGCCACAGTTGGGCTTTGGCTCGGACGCACCCACTTCCCTGATTATGTGCTCGACCTCACCATGGAAGTGGGAAAGGTCCTCGGCAGCAACCTCCCGTTCGATGTCTTCGGCGAGGCCGGTGATGGCCTCGCATTGGTCGCCCATTGGATAGTCACGGGCGATGCGCGCAGCCTGAGCGCGCAGCGCCTGCAGACGGTCGGTCAACTGGGTGAGGGTGAGCTTGGCGGTCATGACGGGAATCCTACGGCGGCGGGGTTATGCTGGGGTCAACAGGAGGTGTTGAATGTGCTACTCGGCTCAGATCGAAGCGGATTACAAGATGCTGCTGCGGAATTTCGGCCCGGTCATGTCACTGTCCGAGTTCACGAAGCTCTGGCTGCGCGACAACGGGAAAGAGCGCAACAAGATCCCAAAGGGCCTGATCGAAACCGTGGGTCCGCTGCTGCCCGAAGTTGCTCAGCGCACGTTTGCCGAAGCCTTCGCCGCGGATGAGCGCGAGTGGCAAGCCGAACTGTTCGAGAGCCGCAAGCGCTTGGCTGACAACGAACGCAAATTGGCGGTGAAACACACGAAGACGGCCGAGCGTGAAGTGGGAATTGCCACGCGTGCCATCGAGCGGTTGACCAGCAAGCTCAAGGGCTTGGACCGGCAGAAGCTGAGCGCGCGCGACTGGGATTTCTACCCTCAATGGTATGCGCCTGTGATGATCCGTGAGGGCGACGGCTACGTCATCAAACCGATGCGCTACCAGCTGCGCAAACCCGGCCTGCTGGCGTCGGCGGACTGGGTGGGGGAAGGCAAAACCCGGCGCATGTCGGGCACTTACAACGCCCGCCGCGACAACCTCGAGCGATATTGGCGCAAGCAGTTCGGATACACGCATGGCTTGTTGGTCGTCGACTCGTTCCTTGAAAACGTGCAGGACGCGGAGGGTATCAACCACCGCCTGCGCTTCACGCCGCGCACAAACGAGCCGATGTTTGTCGCGTGCCTATGGGCGAGCTGGACCGACCCGAGTGGCGTAGAACCGGACTTGCTGAGCTTCGCTGCGGTCACCGATGACCCCGAACCGGAAGTGGCTGCTGCTGGTCACGACCGGACGATCATCAACTTGAAGCCGGAATACATCGAGCGCTGGCTTAACCCGGACCCTGCGAACCTGGCTGATTTGTATGCCGCGATTGATGACAAGCAGCACCCATTCTACGAATACAAATTGGCTGCCTAGGGAAAGCCTATCGTTCAACTACGGCAATCAATGCTTTAATATTTAGTTCTATCGGGATTTTGGAAAGAATAAAGGGGGGGTGGTGTCACTTATTTCATTGAAAATTTCGGGTGAAATAGTCTCGAAGCGTGGTATTCAGAAGCAATCTTTTGAAAGGCTCGGACAGTTCGTGGTTTTGGCTGGGAGGAATGGCAGCGGTAAATCCCGCATCCTGAATGCTGTTGCGGAGACATTATCTGTTGCCTTCGAAGTTTCGCGTGATCGGCAGCGAGTTTTGAATGAAATAGCCTCTCACAGGCAGGTCGTTGCCGCTTGGGAAGCAGCAGATCAGGTGCGGCTTCGCGATTCCATTGATCAGTATTTGAGTATGATCCGTGAGTTGGAATATCGGCTAGGCATTGTCGACAATCTTGAGTTTAAAGGAGGTGCGGCCAATTGCATTCCGTTCATTCCTTCCTCTGGTGGTTTCTTAGATCCATCCGACTTGTCACCTACGGTGCTGCGCCAAAACGCGGCATCAGTTCATAGTGGCGATGCATCGAGTTGGAAAGCCGCAGTAGTTCCTTACGTCCAGTTGGCGCAGGATCAGTGGCGCGATGCAACTCACCCGATTCAACTATCTGATTCAGGTGACCTAGTTGCGAATATTGAGCATTACACGACCCTGAACTCCGCTATTGCCGACTTCTTTGGTGAGGAATTGAGCCGAGATGCCCAGCAGAAGGCGAGTTTGTTTGGAAGGCCAATTGCCGAGGCGCAACTTTCAGCAGGGCAATCGGTTGCACTCCAAATGATCGTGGGTCTCCATGCGAAGGCGAGCTCGCTAGGCTCCACGATTTTGATCATGGATGAACCAGAAACGCACCTGCATCCCAGTGCGTTGGTTGACCTGCTTGAGCGGATCAGGGACAGAGCGCCTCACGTGCAAATGTGGATTGCTACGCACTCCATTCCATTGTTGGCATACATCAATTCGATACAGAACAATGCCATCTGGACTGTCAGGGACGGCAAAGCAGAGTTTGCCGGTCGTCAGCCGGAGAAGGCGTTGGATGAGCTGCTTGGTGGAGATGCGCGTATTGCACATCTGGCCTCGTTCCTCAGCCTTCCAAGTCAATTGGCAATCAATAATTTCGCATACGAATGCCTCCTGCCGCCTGGTGTGGTCTATACGGTGAGTGCTGATCGCCAGCTGCAGCAGATCAAGGCAGTCCTCGGTGCGCTTCGGCCAGGTGAACCGCTCCGTGTTGTTGACTTTGGTGCGGGGAAAGGGCGGTTGCTTGAAGTACTACAGTCGGCAGATTGTGTTGAGGCAAGGTTCGATTACGTTGCGTTTGACCAGCCTTCGGCTGATGCTGACTTCTGTCGCGAGGTGATATCTGCAGTTTTCGGTAGTGCGGAAGGGCGATATTTCGACAGCGCGGAAGCACTGATTAGCACGAAGAGTGAGGGTTGGGCCGATTGTTTGATCATGACCAATGTTCTGCACGAAATTCCGCCCAATAGGTGGCTTAATTTGTTTTCACCGGATGGCTTGCCATCAAGGGCATTGAGTGCGGATGGTTATCTGCTCATTGTTGAGGATCAGCAAATTCCAGTCGGCGAGCTGGCACACCAGCATGGCTTCTTGGTAATGAATTCAAATGAGTTGAAGAGGCTATTCGGTGTCCGCCTGGAGGACGTGTCTGCGGGGCGCTTCTCTTCGTACGAGAGCGATGATGGGCGACTTGCAGCACACCTCGTCCACCGCTCGCTCTTTGATCGAGTTAGTTCGGAATCCCGGAAGTCAGCGATCGAGGGATTGAGGGGGCATGCTAAAAGCGAAATTGAGTCGCTACGCATGGATTCGGTTGTCAAAGACTATAAGAACGGTATGAAGCACGCCTTCTGGACACAACAGCTAGCCAATGCTGTCTTGGCGTTAAGTGACTTCGAGCGTTGAGCGGACGGCTGAAGGCACTGGGCCGAGGCCCTATGACCTCAACACTGCACGCGAGGTAGTTCATGTACGCATGTGGTGTAGCGCGGCGATAGATTCTGTTGCCGCATGCCCCACTGCGGTTTTGCCTGCCAACCGCTGGCGCCGAAGCCTACCGTGCCCCGGCCGAACTTCGCATTGATGGAATCCAGTGCGGCCATCAGCTTGTCGTCACCTACGGCAGCAGCGTTGAAGAGGTCCTGCTGCAAGGTCTCAGGTCGAGCGAGATCCATCAGCATGACGCCTGCCTTTTTGTACTCTATGTTTTCGCGCGGCAGGCCGGCGAACAGCTTGCGCACGCAGCTCAGTACCAGCGATGTGTCGGACGTGGACGCGGACATCGTGATTGCCCGGCTCGGGTGGTGCTGGGGCAGCTCGGGGCGGAAGCTGTCGGAGCTGAGGAAGATGCCGACGCCGGCGGCAACTAGGTCACGGCGCCGCAGCTTCTCGCAGGCGCGCACGGAGAAAGTGGCCAGCGCTTCGTACAGCGCAGCGTGATCGCTCACGCGGTCGCCGAAGGATCGGCTCACGACGATCTGCTGACGGTCATGCTCGACCTCCTCGAGCTCCATGCAAGGCAGGCCCTGCAGCTCGCGCTGCGTGCGGGTAAGTGTGACGCCGAAGGCGGCCAGGATGTCATCAGTACGTGCGTCGCGCAGCTGCGCAGCCGTGTGGATGCCTCGTGCTGCCAGCTTCGGCGCCAGCCGTCGGCCAACGCCCCACACGTCTTCGATAGGGAACGAAGACAGAACCGCGGCGCGGGCTTGCGCGCAGCCCAAGTCCACGACACCGTCGCCGCTCTTTGCCGCCTTGTTCGCGAGCTTCGCCAGCGTCTTTGTCGGGCCGATGCCGATGCAGTTCGGGATGCCGGTCCACTGACGCACGCGGTGGCGCAGATCGCGGGCGAACTGCTCGCGGTGGCGGATGCCGGTCACGTCGACGAAGCTCTCGTCGATGCTGTAGACCTCCACGCGCGGCGCGGCTGCACGCAGGATCGACACCACGCGGGCGCTGATGTCACCGTACAAACCGAAGTTCGCTGAACGCATCTGCAGGCCATGGTGCTTCACCAGCTGCTTCAGTTCGTGCGCGGGATGTCCCATCTTGACGCCGAGCGCCTTCGCCTCCGCCGAGCGCGCAATGGCGCAGCCATCGTTGTTGCTTAGAACGACCAGCGGCTTGTCGCGCAGCCCCGGCTGGAAGACGCGCTCGCAGCTCGCATAGAAATTGTTGCCGTCAACCAAGGCGAACATGCGCATATGCCTCAGCGTTGGCGCCGTGCGCCACTCTTGATCTGGCGTGCCACGCCCACCACGGCGAATACCTCGACCTCGATGCTTGGTGTAAGCACGATGGGCGGGAAATCTGGGTTCGCGGAATGCAGCTCGATGTGATGTTCGAACAGCTTGAGTACTTTACAGGTGGGCTGGTTGCCGTCCCACACAGCGAGGACCAGGTCGCCGCTCACGGGGCGCACTGAGCGGTCAACAACCAATATGTCGCCGTCGCTGATGCCGGCGCCGAGCATCGACCAGCCGTCAGCGCGATAGAGATACGTCGCGGCAGGGGTGCGCACCAACAGCCGGTGCAGATCCACACCATCATCGAGGAAGTCATCGGCAGGGCTGGGGAAGCCCAGCCGGGCGCGCACGCCGGCCAGGGGCGTGGAGCGCGCCGGGCCGTCGATGCTGGCGAGCCCCAGCAGAGCGGCGGTGGTTTCGAGAGTGAACGAAGGAGCCATGCCGGGAACTATCCGCTTGCCGTGTCTCACGGCTGGAGACGGGGCGACAGATGTTAGTACAATTACTAACTGCCGAGGAAGGGGGGCGAGCTGGCGGTAGCGGTCCCGGGATGCCGATCATCGGGGTGACTCCCGGGGCCAGCCCTCGTCATGTTCGCAGCGAGGGATCTCCACCCCGCTATCGCGCAGTGCCAAGGCCTGGGCGGCCCAGTTTCGCTGTAGCTGAAGGGCTGCCCGCATGAGAGGGTGATGCGATGGGAGATGACTGAAGTGATCTTCCATCGCATCGGCGAGCCGGTTCACGCTGGCCTGCATGAAATTGGTGCTGGCTTGGAGGTCGCTGCTGGGCTTTCCCGGGTAGTGCATTGCGCTGCCTTTGATTGCGGTTGATGCAATCAGGGATAGGCCGCGTCCATCAGAACCTAAGTTATTTTTCTTGCAGGTGCCAAGCGGGGGCTTTGTGACGGCCATGGAGGTGCTCGCTCGTTGTGGGCTGTGCAACGAGAAATACACAATCTATGGAGCTGTCAAAGTTGGAGCGTGTTTCTTGGCGTCGCCTCCGCCGGCCTGGTCATCCGGGTTGGATCAGTGGGGGCTAATCCCTGTTGGATCTGGCGGCTGGGGCGCCTTTTGTGCCTCCAGGGCTGTGCCGCCTGCGATGGGAGTGCCGCGCTCGTACCGCTCGAAGGAGGCTTTGCCCGAACGCGGCATTGAGCTGGGGTGGAGTAGCGATCAAAGCCAGTCGCAGGGGTTGAGATCGAGGGGGAAGGCCTCTTTGGGGCTCCTGAAAAATGAACTTATACCGGCAACACGTGAAGTGATTTTGCAAGCTGGGTTCCTGAATAATATTCAGGGTATGTGATTGATTGTGAAAGAGAAGATCTAGGCCTCATAATCCTTTGGTTCCAGGTTCGAATCCTGGTGGGCCCACCATTTCATAGTCCGGCGAAATCCAGTGAAGTCCGGAAAGTGACTGAAATACAGGGTTGTATGGGGGTTTTTAATCCGATCTAGTTCGATGTCGTCCGGCGGCATCCGATTGGATTGTGAGTAACGGTGTGAGTAAGATTGCGGGGCTGGCCTCCGTTACTCACAATTGCGTTACTCACACACATGCTGACTGACACCAAGCTCCGTAGTCTCAAGCCTCAGAACAAGGTTTTTCGACTCGCAGATGCCAATGGGCTTTGCATCGAAGTGCGGACGACGGGTGCCAAGATCTGGCGCTATCGCTACCGATTTGGCGACAAGGCCAACATGTTGACTATCGGGGAGTATCCGCTTGTCTCTCTGGCGGAGGCGCGCGCTGAGCGTGATCGGGCCCGAGCATTGGTAAAAAAAGGTGTGGATCCGAGTCTGGTGGCGAAAGTGGAGCGCGCTGCTAAGCAAGAAGAGGCGGGCAACACCTTCGGTAGCCTTGCGGAAGAGTTGATGCTCCAGCGTGCGAAGACCCTCAGTCCTGGCTCGGTTGTTCGCGAGCGTCGGATGCTTGAGAGAGATATGGGTGGTATCGCCGAGTTGCCGATCCGCAGTATCACTGCGCCGATGTTGTTAAAGGCACTCAGGAAGATTGAAGCGCGCGGAGCGGTGGAGACTGCGCATCGCACCAGGGCCGCCGCTGGCCTCGTTTTCCGCTATGCCATTGCTACGGGGCGCGCTGAGAACAACCCTGCGCTTAGCCTTGTGGGTGCTTTGTCTCCAACGAAGACGACGCATTTCTCCAGCATGACCGAGCCTGAAGAGGTCGCCAAGTTGCTCAAGGCCATTTACGGCTATCAGGGGTCCCCTATTGTCTCTGCTGCTTTGAAGCTTTCAGCGCTTCTGTTTGTCCGCCCGGGGGAGCTCCGAGCAGCGCGTTGGTCGGACATCGATCTGCAAGCTGGAGAGTGGCGCTACACGACCAGTAAGACCCATACGGCGCACATCGTCCCTCTGGCACGTCAGGCCATCGAAGTTCTGGATGAGGTTCGTCCGTATTCGAGGCGCAGCGAGTATGTGCTTCCCAGTATTCGGAGTATTTCGAAGTCGATCAGCGAGAACACGATTAATGCTGCTCTGCGAAATCTGGGCTTCGACGGCACGATGATGACTGCTCACGGATTCCGAGCCATGGCTCGAACGTTGTTAGACGAGGTTTTGGGGTACAGGCCAGACTTCATTGAGCATCAACTAGCCCATGCGGTTCGAGATCCTCTGGGGCGAGCATACAACCGTACGACGCATCTAAAAGAGCGTAAGAAGATGATGCAAGGATGGGCGGACTACTTGGAAACGCTGCGCGTTTAGAAGGTAGTCTAGGATGGAAAGATACCTTAGTGCCGTACACCCACGAAAGTATGGTAACGGCGACGAGCCACCGTCATCTCCGATCAGAGCTAGAGAGTAATAAATGGCCTACGAACCAAAGCGCGCGTTGGAGCTACTCCGCATCGGCTCGGGGCGAGCTGATGCAGCCTTCCGTGACGATCAAGAAGAGGCTATTAGACATATCGTTGAAGGCAACGGTCGCTTGCTGGTCGTGCAGAAGACCGGTTGGGGTAAGAGTTTTGTCTACTTTATTGCGACCAAGTTGTTGAGGGAAGCTGGAGCTGGTCCAGCGCTACTGATCTCGCCGCTGCTGGCACTGATGCGAAATCAGATTGCTGCTGCACAACGGATGGGTGTTCAAGCCGAGACTCTTAACTCTTCGAACAGTGAGGATTGGCCTCGTATTGTTGCGCGAATTTATCAAGGAGAAGTCGACATTCTGCTTTTCCACCCCAAGCAACTCGTCAGTGCCAGGTTCCAGCAGGAGGTCTTGGCTCAGATCGCAGGTCACGTATCGATGTTGGTAGTCGATGAGGCGCATTGCGTTTCAGATTGGGGGCATGACTTCGTCCCCGAGTATCGGATTATTCAGCGTACGATGACTGCGTTGCCAAGAAACATGAGGCTTTTGGCTACAACGGCGACAGCGAACAAGCGTGTAATGCAAGACTTGGCTGCCGTCCTTGGACCGGATTTGAACATTCTCCGGGGCGACTTGAATCGAAGTTCGCTGACCCTGCAGACGATCAAATTACCAAGTCAGGCTGAGCGCCTTGCTTGGCTGGCTGAGCAACTTGCAACGCTGCACGGCCATGGCATCATCTACACGCTGACGGTTCGTGATGCAAATCAAGTGGCGCAGTGGCTGAAGGCTGTGGGCTTCAATGTGGAAGCCTACACTAGCGAAACGGGAGATCGCCGAGAGGAGCTTGAACAGGCGTTACTCAACAACCAAGTCAAGGCGCTGGTTGCCACACCGGCTCTAGGCATGGGTTACGACAAGCCGGACCTTGCATTTGTTATCCATTACCAAATGCCTGGATCAGTCGTTGCCTACTATCAGCAGGTTGGTCGCGCAGGCCGCGCTTTGGACTCTGCTTATGGTGTTCTACTCAGTGGGCAGGAAGAGGCGGGAATCACTGACTGGTTTATCCAAAATGCCTTTCCTACCCGAGAGGAAGTCGCAGGTGTTCTGAGGGTGCTTGAGGACGAGCCCGGTGGGTTGTCGGTTCCGCAGCTGCTGGCCAGAGTCAATATCAGTAAGACTCGTGTCGACAAGACGATTTTATTGCTCTCTCTGGAGTCACCCGCACCTATCGCCCGGCAGGATAGTAAATGGCAGCTCACCGCGGCCAGATTGAGCGAGGAGTTCTGGGATAGGGCAGAGCGCCTCACAGCGCTAAGGCAACTCGAGCGTCAACAGATGCAGGAGTACGTAAACCTCCCATTTGGCAAGCACATGAATTTTTTAATCAGTGCTCTTGACGGCGATCCCAATCTGGTCACAGAACCTGCCTTGCCGCCTTTATCTGTAACTGTGGATAGTAAGTTTGTCCAAGCTGCGGTTGAGTTTCTTCGACGTACCAGTCTGCCTATCGAGCCTCGCAAGAGATGGCCCGACGGTGGATTGCCTAGATATGGTGTCAAAGGCGTTATAGCGCAAGCAGCCCAAGCTAATACAGGTAAGGCTCTATGCGTGTGGGGGGATGCCGGCTGGGGCCGGGTTGTGAGGGATAATCGATATCAAGATGGATATTTTTCTGATGAACTGGTTCAGGCATGCGCCGAGATGATTGCACAGTGGCAACCGCATCCTGCTCCCGAGTGGGTAACGGCAATTCCATCCTTGAAACATCCTGAGATTGTTCCGAATTTTGCAAAAAGACTCGCTGCGTACCTCGGTTTGCCATTCCGTCAAGTGCTATTGAAAACGGAAGATAGACCAGAGCAAAAGACTATGGCCAATTCCTCTCAACAGGCCCGCAACGTTGACGGCTCTCTCGCATTGATAGACCAGGTCATTCCCGCCGGCCCAGTTCTGCTCGTAGATGACATAGTCAATTCTCGCTGGACTCTAACGGTTGCTGCGTGGCTCCTGCGTGAAGCGGGGAGTGGTGAGGTCTGGCCGATGGCTCTTTCACAAACGGGACGCGACGACTGATGCAAGCGCTTTCAACCAATACTCAAGTCATCTTGTTGCTGACAGCGCCGCTCATTGCCAGAGGTGGTGCCTCGTCAACTGAGTTGTTATCTCCTGGGGAGTACAAGCGGCTGGCCCGTCGCTTACGAGACATCCAACGGCAACCATCAGATCTCGTTTCTCTGGAGGCTGCTGAGATTCTGCGTGCATGCCAGCCAGTGATCGACGGGGATCGATTGCAGCGTTTGTTGGCGCGCGGATTTTTGTTGAGTCAGGTGGTCGAGCGTTGGCAATCTAGAGCTATTTGGGTAGTCAGTCGTGCAGACCCACAGTACCCGCGCCGTTTGAAATCACGGATGCGCGAGGATGCTCCGGCGGTACTGTATGGTTGCGGTGACATTAGCCTATTGGATACTGGTGGCTTAGCTGTTGTCGGGTCGCGTCAGGTGAGCGACGAATTGATTGAATACACTAATTCAATCGGAGAGCTGGCTGCCCATGCTGGTCGGACCGTTGTCTCTGGCGGCGCTAGAGGCGTCGATCGTGCGGCGATGCAAGGCTCATGGGGTTCGGGTGGAAAAGTAATTGGCGTTCTTGCGGAGCATCTTGAAAAGACGGTGATGAATCGTGAGGAAAGAAACTATCTGCTCGATGGCAGCCTAGTTCTTGTCTCTGCTTACGATCCTTGCGCCGGTTTCAACGTTGGTCATGCCATGCAGCGCAACAAGGTGATTTATGCCTTCGCGGATGCAGCATTGGTAGTGAATTCCGATTTCAATAAGGGTGGCACCTGGGCAGGCGCGGCTGAGCAGCTCGAAAAACTCAAGTTCACCCCTGTATTTATTCGCTCGACGGGCGAGCCCTCAGTTGGACTGGATGGGTTACGTAAGAAAGGCGCTCTTCCTTGGCCGAACCCGCAAGATGTTGATTCCTTCAGAGCTGTTTTCAACTTGGCGATGCCGGTGTCGACGACCTCTCCTCCAGTAGGTTATGAGCTGGCGTCGAACGACGAGCAAACGTCGTCAGATTCCAAGCCAACGATGCTTGAGCTAACCGATGTCTCCGCCGTGGACGAGTCGTTGGCGCTGGTTGATATTAGCTCTGATCCGCAGGTGACTGCTTCGAGGTTGAATGAACCGGATTCGGTCCCGCAAGAGGTCTTAACTACGTTAGGCGGCGTAGAGGCGTCTCCACAGCCGAAACCGACCCCCGCCGAAGTGCTCTTTGCTGCGGTGAGCTTGTCGATTCAGCAGCTTCTGCGCACGCCGATGAAGGAGGCCGAAGTGGCAGCCGCGTTGGACGTTTCTAACGGGCAGGCAAAGGCTTGGTTGCAGCGACTGGTTGAGGAGGGTGTCTTGGAGAAGCAGAAGAAGCCCATGGGCTACATCGTCAAGCAAAAGAGGCTGTTTGTATAAAAAAGCTCGGTGATCAAGGACTGTGCCATCGGCGTTAGTGGTTGCGAGGCCTCTGACGTATTCGTCTAAATTCAGGGCTATGCCTCCTTAACACCAATGGCGTTAGGCTCGAGGCTTGTTTTATGAATATTGATTTGAGTTCACTCTCTCTTCGCGAGCTGAACACGCTGATCAGCAATGCCAAGGGGAGGTAGAAGGCCCTCAAAGAACGTCTGCCATCCGAAAAGGTCAGACAGCAATTGACAGCTTTAGCCAAGAAAGCCGGGTACACCATCGAAGAGCTTTTCGGCACGGAAGTGGCGAACGCGGGGTACCCAAAAAATCTCGACCGCGTAAGGGGCCAAAGGTCCAGCCGAAGTATCGTGATCCCGAGAGCCCTTGGAACACGTGGGCCGGTCGCGGAAGAATGCCGCTTTGGCTGGCGTCCAAGATTCGCTTGAGCATGTACAGGTTTTTGTGTAAACAGAACTTGGAATCGCCTCCGTTTGAAGGTGGCCGCCGATTGGGAGCATATACGCACTTGGCTGCAGTGCGTCATGCGATCCGAAGCGGGGATTACTTCCGTTGGGATCTTAAACGTAACCAGAGATTGCTAGGGCGTGCCCCAAATCATCTTTGGAGGCTACGTGTGGCTTGCCTTGCCGCGGTCAATCAAGATCTCCAGACCCCTTCTTCGCCCATGCATCCAGGAAAACCCGCACGGCTTCGAGGTCTTCTACGGGCTGCCGCTGCTCTTGGGCGATACGCTCCAGCGCAGTTCGAAATTGATCCGGGTCAAACAGATCGAAGTCGCTGCGAATACTGGCACGTACATTTCGGCGAGACACGCGATCACCGAGACCACCCAGCCCCGTCGTCCAAGACTCGCCAGTCAACGCGCGTGCCAACAGCACCAGGATATCGTCACGTTGCATTCGGTCGGCAAGCCATGTTGAATCGCCCAGGCTTTTGTAGGCACTCTTCAGCCGTTTAGTGCGTACTGTCGTTCAAACTCTATCGGGCACCCGTTTGCACAAAATCTAGGGCAGGCCCCACTCCGTGGCTGAGCCACGGCTTCTCGAGTAGATCTCGTCAGGCCGAATGCAGCCGTAAGATGTTGAATATATTGAAGTAATAGTTTTTCTGTAGTGGTATGGCTGGCTCTTGCTTGCCCTCCCCCTTGAAACGCGTGACGAGCGTCACAAAATCTCATATCAGCTGAACGGTAGAGGCCGGCTGCTGTCCGTCTCGTCTGGCGCGACGGGTCAGTAGCAATCTGAGCTTGATGGATTAACTTCAAAGGGGACTTCGCTATGGCTACAAAGCACCAAGTGATTTTTTACCCGGTGGGCAACGGGGACACGACCCAGATCATTCTGGACAACGGGAAACGCGTTCTCTTCGATTTTCGACACAAGGAATGCGCCGAAGAAGAGTCGACCCCCGAGATCAATCTGAAAGCGACTCTGAAGAAGGACCTTGAGGAGGCCGACAGGGACAGCTTTGATGTCGTCGCATTCACCCACGCTGATAACGACCACATCCAGGGAAGTACCGATTTCTTTTGGCTGGAGCACGCCAAGCGATACCACGGCGAGGGTCGAATCAAAATCGACGAACTCTGGGTGCCCGCCGCGATGTTGCTGGAGGAAGCTACTCAAGATCAGCAGTCCGAAGAGTTCGTTCTTCTCCGACAAGAGGCGCGACATCGTCTTCTCGAAGGCAAGGGAATTCTTGTGTTCTCCAAGCCACAGGCCCTCGCCGATTGGCTTGAGCCAAAGCTGAAGGATCGTGGAGAGGCCTTGTCTGCGCGGGACCACCTGTTCGTTGACGCAGGTACGGTGGTTCCTGGCTTCACCTTGGCGCAGGACAACGTTGAGTTCTTCTGCCATTCGCCGTTCATTGAACACTGCGACGATGGAGACATCATTCGCAATTCTGCGGCGTTGGTGTTCAACGTTAGGTTGCAGGCCGACGGGCTCACGTACGACTACCTGGAAGTGGGTGATGCCGAGTACTGCGATCTTGAGAAGATCGTGGACATTACCAAGTACCACAAGAACGATGATCGGCTTGCCTGGGATCTGTTCAATATCCCGCACCACTGCAGCTACCGTGCGCTCAGCGACGAGAAGGGCGACGAAGAGACAACGCCCTGTAAGAAGGTCACTGAGCTGCTGATGATGGGCAAGCCGGACTCATACATCGTTAGCTGCAGTTTGCCTGTCCCGGATACTAAGGAGGCCTACGAACGGATTCAGCCGCCCCACATTCAGGCTAGGAAGACATACGAGAAGTATCTGAAGAAGGTCGACGGCCGATCCTTCTTGGTCACAATGGAAGAGCCGAACGGCTACAAGCCTCAGCCAATTGTCTTCAACGTCGCCGCTGCAGGGGTCACCTGGGAGAAGTCCATGGCCTCACTCGGCTCGGCCGCCATCGTAGCCTCTAGCCCTTCCCGGGCAGGCGCATGAGTTCGGACTACTTCCAGCTCGACTTGATTGGGCTTGAAGATCGCTTGCAGGCCTCATCGCGTACACACGCGATGATCGCCGCCATCAACTCGAACCGCGACTTTGAGCTCATTGATGTGATGCGGGGTCGAAAGGATGAGGAAGTAAACGTCGTATACCTCATGGTTGATGTCGAGTGCCATGGTGTCCCCAAGCACAACAAGTATGGGCTCCGCTTCAGGGAGAGGATGCTCATTGTGGTTCCGAAGGATGGCAGCATTGGAGCGGCCGTCTGGGCGATGCGAAAGGACTTCCCAAGGCTGGCGCATCAGAACAGCGTCTCAGCACTTGGGCCCGCGCAGCTGTGCTTGTACTACGAGCCGATGAACGTGGTCGCGCGGACATGGACCGCTCCTTCGTTCCTGGCGCGAATCTTGTGGTGGTTGGAGAAGAACGCCAAGGGGGAGCTGCATCTTGCAGATCAGCCCCTGGATACCCTCTTCTTCGAGTCCAAGCACGAACTGGTCATTCCGTGGGATATCGCCGATCTCACTTCTGAAGGAAAACCTCTTCATGTAAGCGGAGTTCGGCGCGCGGACAATGGCACAACCATGCGCATCGCCAACCACCTGGATGCTGATCAAGGCGTGCTGGCGAAATTGGTCAAGATTGATCTTGAGCCTGTTGAAAGCGGCGAGGTTGAATGGGATCCGCACTCGCTGGGCGAACTGAATGACCTCATGAATCGGAGAGGGGTGAATCTCTTGGGTCCTCTGCGTCTAGCAATGCAACAGGGTTTTCCCGAGCAAGGGCTGACCCTGAAAGACGAGCCGGCAAGTCTGCTTGTGCTGCTCTCTATTCCGTTGAGGAGGGCGTCGACGGGCCATGTCGAGGGCGTTAGCTATCGTGCCTTCTTCCTTCATGGTGGCGTACTAAAGGTGGGGGTGCAGCTGGGCGCACTCTTTGACCTGGAGGGGCGCTTCTACACCTCAGCGGGGCTCCTTGACGGTGAAAAAGCGGCCGGATGGGAGACCATCGGCCTCGATCCTGTCACCGTTCTGTGGGAGAACAGCGCAGAACGGGCGCGCTCACAGTCCGGCCATTCCGATTCTGGGCCGAAAGGCACGGTGGTGGGCGCCGGCTCTCTCGGAAGTGCCCTGATCGAGCTTTGGATCAGATCTGGGTGGGGTACGTGGACGGTGATCGACAAGGATCACATCCGCCCCCACAATCTGGCTCGTCACTCGGCGCTCAATTTTCAGATTGGGCAACCCAAGGTTCTAGCGGTATCGAGGCTTGTAGAGGCCATAACTCGTGGCGCCATCGCGTTGACTGGCTTAGAGGCCGATGTCATGTCGAACCTAAATCCTGAGGTGGGGCGTGCCCTGGATGCTTCCGAATTGGTGGTGGACGCAACTGCGGACCTCGGATACCCCAGAGCGAGTTCCGCCAACGAAGGTAGGGCAAGGCACGTAAGTGTCTTTGTGACCCCTAATGGCAGGTCAGGCGTCATGATGCTGGAGGACACCGCTAAGACAAGGTGCCTGCGTACGATCGAGGCACAGTACTACCGTTCAATCATTCGCTCTGAATGGGGCAGAAAGCACCTTGACGGTCACCGTGGCCTCTTCTGGAGCGGTGCATCGTGTCGCGATCTGTCGATGGTCCTGCCGTACTCGAGCGTAATGATCCATGCGTGTCAGTTCGCCGAGAGCATTCCTGCACACATTAGGTCAGATGCAGCAGCAGCAGTCATCTGGCAGCGAGAACCTGATGGTGGAACTGATGCCATCTCCCTAGAGCTATTCGAACGACGCGTACACAAGACAGTGGAGGGCCTGGACGTCTATATGGACGAGGGTCTTCATGATTATCTTCGTGAGCTTCGCCATCAGTCGCTGCCCAATGAAACTGGAGGCATCCTCCTCGGCTATCACGACTTCACCCAGAATTTGTTGGTAATCGTAGACGCATTGCCGGCGCCCAAAGACAGCAAGGGCTCGCCGACATCATTTGAGCGCGGAACCGACGGGCTTCCAGACTTTGTTGCCGAGGCTCGAGAGAGGACCGCGGGTATTGTGGGGTACGTAGGAGAGTGGCATAGCCACCCAGATGGGTATCCTGCCGCACCAAGTCGAGATGATCTAGTCCAGCTCGCACAGTTGGCAGTTGGTATGAACGAAGAGGGGCTGCCAGTGATTCAGGTGATCGTAGGAGGCCATGAGATAGGTGTTGTCCAAGCCGAGGTACGGCCGTGACGACTCGTCCAATTGATCTGGTGCTCTCCGGCGGCGGGATTCGAGCTATGGTCTTCCACCTGGGTGTCATGAAGGCACTGGCCGAAGCGGGGCGCCTGGAGAATGTGCTGCGAATATCGAGCGTCTCAGGGGGCAGTCTGATCACCGGGCTGGTCGTCCACAGATCCGGGATGCAGTGGCCGAGCTCGGAAAGATTCCTGACCGAGGTCTACCCGACAATCCGTGGTGAGCTAACCTCTCGTAGCCTCCAGTGGGACGCACTTCGCGAGCTATGCAGGCCAACGAATCTCCGGTTCCTGCTAAGTCGATCCAACTTGCTTGCTTCAGCAATTCGTAGACGCTGGGCCATAAGCCAAAGGCTCGCCGATCTACCCGAGTCGCCGGACTGGTCGATCAACGGCACAAATGCAGAGAACGGACGGCGTTTCAGATTCAAGCGCGCTGACCTTGGAGACTATCTCACGGGGTACGCACCTTCCGGAAACTTCCCACTCGCCAGCGCGATGGCAGTTTCAGCCGCGTTCCCTGGAGGGCTTGGGCCGCTACGCCTAAGGGTTGACAGATTCAAGTGGCGGCGGCGCGCGAGGTGGGATGCTTCCAAGGAAGACGCCGTGGATGTGCAGCCAGACTCGAGAGCGCTCCACCTCTACGATGGTGGAGTCTATGACAACCTTGGTCTTGAGCCGTTCTTTGACGCCGGACGGGGAGTCGCCAAGATCGCGAACGGTCACTTCATACTGGTCTCTGATGCAGGTAGGCCGTTGGACGTGGGATTCAGCAAGTACTCGCTGAATCCGTTCCGAATCAAACGTGTTGCCGACATCATGTCCGACCAGTCCCATGCGTTGAGAGTGCGAACCTTCCATCACTACCTGAGTAGTGACGCGACAAGAGGGGGCATGATCTACATCGGTGATGCTGCTGGCGACAATGACGTCGATCGAAGAGCGGCAAGCTTTGTTGCCGCCTTTCCAACGAGTCTGCTGAAGCTATCAGCGAGTGACTTTGACCGCATTGCCAATCACGGCAGAGCACTCACCAAGCTTCCGCCTCCCCTTGTGCAGAGTGACCTACGCGAACCAACGCAGATCGCAACCCTGATGGTCGACTAGCAGGCTGAGTGCACTTATGAAGATGGTGGCTGCTAGATGTCGTCGACAGTTCTTTGTAGTCTGCAGAGTTCGGCGACTGTGGCGTGGCCGCGACGGCAAAAGTAGAGCGAAATTGGATCGATGCGACTGCTCTGAGGACAGAGCATGGCAGGACAGTGATTCCAGACCTCCACATCCGTAAAGTTGGCGACGTGATCGGGCACAAGGCTCTTCTCCAGCGACTTGACCAGACGCTGATGAACCGCCAAGCGCTGCGTTGGATGATTTCCGGCTGCTGACGACCAAGGAAAGGCATCTTCCCAACAGATCCGCATCTTTCCGGCGCGCGCCAGGTCCCTGGGAAGGGACTGTCCTAGATTTTGTGTAAACGGGTCACCGGCAGGAAACTGTCATCTGACCTGGAGACACCATGAGTTCACGCGTACATGAAGTACCCAACGAGTTGCTGAGCAGCTTGTTAGCTAACTACAAGAGACCTGAGGGCCTGATCGGCGAGAACGGCTTGCTAAAGCAGTTGACCAAGCTGCTGGTTGAGAAGGCGCTCGATGCAGGGATGACCGAGCACTTGGGGCATGAGAAGCACGAGCCGGTGGCCAACGGTGCTGGCAACACCCGCAACGGCCGCAGTCGCAAAAAGCTCAAGGGTTTGTTTGGCGAGCTGCCTATCGAGGTGCCACGTGATCGCCAAGGCACCTTCGAGCCCAAGCTAATTCCGAAGCACCAGACCCGTTGGAGTGGGTTCGGCGACAAGATCCTGTCACTGTACGCACGTGGGATGACCGTGCGCGAGATCCAGGCACACCTGGAGGAGATGTACGGGGCCGAGGTGTCGCCGAGCATAATCTGATCGGTCACAGACGCAGTGGTGGATGAAGTCAAGGCGTGGCAGGCGAGCGAGCTCGATCAGGTCTATCCGATCGTGTACTTGGACTGCATCCACGCCAAAGTTCGAGACGGTGCAGTTCGAGTCAAGGCGGTCTACCTGGCCATCGGCATAACGATGAGCGGTGAGAAGGAAGTTCTGGGCCTGTGGGTGGCCCAAACCGAGGGTGAGGCGTGTGCAGATTTTTGTGTGAACGGTATTTTGAGTCTCCCTCGTTTTTGTAGACGGCCTGCAATCCGGAGCACGTCCGCTCTTGGCCGGTAGCCGCCGGTCGGCATGTGTTTGGCTTGGGTGTTGGGGTGCATCGAGGTGCCGTCTTTGATTGGAATTCATTTCAGACCCTTAGTACTACGTTGAAGCAGGATCCCCCTGCTTTGCGTGTGCGCCGCGCATCGGCGTATCGCTTCGAGTACTAGGGATGAAAGATAAATCCGAGTTCCTCTACTGCGTCTTCATCGTGGCTGCGGCCATCTTGTCGGCCGTAGCACGTTGTTCGTTCACCCGCCCCGACCAGTTCGGGCGCGATTCCTACGACTAAATCAACAAACCAAATGGACTCGCAAGGCCCGGCATTGTCCGGGCCTTGTGCGTTATGCCGTCCATGAAAGGAGACCGAGATGCATCACGTTGAAACCATGGCCTATGCAGGCCAAGTCCCATGGCATGGCATCGGAAGCCAGTTGGCCCCCAATCAGCCCGTCGAAGTATGGCGCGAGCGCGCCGGAATGAACTGGTCCTTGGAGGAAGCCGAAGTGCGATTCGCCGCCGAGGCTGAAGATCAGTATCCCGTTCGGGCGTTCCCAGGGCAGAAGGTGCTTTATCGCTCTGACACCAAACGACCGCTGGCCGTGGTGTCCAAGCGCTATCAAGTAGTCCAGCCGCGGGAGATCCTGGAGTTCTACCGCGACCTGACGCGCTACAGCGGTTTCGAGCTGGAAACGGCAGGCGTGCTTCGGGGAGGGCGGAAGTTCTGGGCATTGGCCCGTACTGGACAGGGCGTGGCTCTGAAGGGCCAAGATCAGGTCAACGGCTACCTTCTTCTGGCTACGGCCTGTGACGGAACGCTGGCTACCACCGCCCAGTTCACCTCAGTTCGCGTGGTGTGTAACAACACCCTGCAGATCGCTGTTGGGGATCGAACCGGAGCCATCAAGGTTCCGCACCGCAGTGCCTTCGATGCTGACAGGGTCAAAAGCCAGTTGGGTATTGCTGTTGAGGGCTGGCATGGCTTCGTGGAGCGGATGCGGATCCTCTGTGAGACACCTGTGAACCCTGATTCGGTTGATGGGGTGCTGCGGAATCTGCTCACGTATCCGGCTGCTCAGAAAGGGAAGGCGGTCGTGAATGAGCAGGCAGTAGCCAAGGTGCGGGCGCTGTATGACGGGCAGGGTAGGGGGGCTAGCTTGAAGACCAGCAGGGGCACGGCGTTTGGCTTGCTCAACAGCATTACCGAATTCGTGGACCACCATCGCCGGTCGCAGAGTACGGAGAACCGCTTGGATGCAGCCTGGTTCGGCCAAGGGGCTTTGCTGAAGCAGAAGGCTTGGAAGGAACTGCTAGGGGAAGCCGCATGAACGCCTCACTGCAGAAGCCGCGCCTGGCAGAGCGACCTGGCGGCTTGAACGAACGTGACAGCTCCGTCCTCTCCCAAGCATTGGAAATTCTTGAGAGCAGAGCAATGGTCAGTGGCCTTCTATTGGGAGATCCCGATGTTGCCGGCAGGTTCTTCCGCCTGCGTCTTGGGAATGAGATCCGCGAGCACTTCGAGGTGGCGTTCCTCGATGCCCGCAACCGCCTGATCGCCGTAGAACGATTGTTCTCAGGCTCCATAAATGGTGCTGAGATCCATCCGCGGATTGTCGTCCAACGTGCCTTGGCCCTGAACGCGGCAGCGGTCCTACTGGCTCACAACCACCCGAGCGGGCATTGCGAGCCGTCAGAAGCGGATCGAGCCATCACCAGGCGATTGAAGGAAGTACTGGCGATGGTGGAGGTGAGGGTCGTCGACCATCTTGTGGTGTCGGCGAGCCAAGGCACCTCGATGGCTCAGCTCGGGCAGATCTAAGGCCCGGATACCTAGGAGAACAGCATGAAGGAAACGGAGACGTCCTGGTCATCGACCAGGGCGGCAATAGCTCGTGCCAAAGCGGCCGATCTAGACCGACAGGCCCAGGAAATAGAGAGGGCCGCGTCCTCAGGGAGCTGGCGTCAGCGGGCGAAGGTTCGAGAGGCAGCTAGCAGGCTTCGTATGAAAGCGGGCGAGCATTTGGTTAAAGCGCGACGATTGGAGTTCGGCGATGAAACATAGGCGTGCCGAATCAACAGTGCCAGCGCCTATCCTTCGCTACCTTGCATCCGAGAGTGAGATGGGCCTTAGTCGCTGCTGCTCTTAAGGGCGTTCAACGACTTGGCTTGTTCTGCCTTCGGGAGGTTCATCACCTCCTGAAGCTTTTCCAAAAGCTCAGGGTTGCTCACTAGTGCTGGAATCAGATCCGCTAGGGTATTGAGCTGACTCTCGTCAGCTTGCGAGAGTGCCAGGATCGCGTCAGCCATTCGCGCGCTTTCAGCGAGCAGGTAAGACGCAGGCACCTCTAGCACTTCGGCCATTGTTTCAAGGCTTTCGAAGCCGATCGCAGTGACTTGATGCTCGTAGCGATTAATACGCACCGCGCCTCGTTCCTTCCCCATGCCCATCCTGTCGCCCAAGGAGCGCTGACTGAAACCACGCATCTGACGGGCTTGGATAAGCCTGGCAGCAAAAAAGGCGTGGATTTTTGACTTGGGCACCGAGAGGAACAGATCTGAGGCGGTTATCGAGCATGACGGAAGCTCCGTTCCTGTGGCAGACTTTAACTGACAGTTATAGGTCTATCTTCATTGAGGATCAATGCCGAGAAGCCCTACGGACATGGAGCAGGGGGATGAGCGAGGAGAACCACTACGAAGTCCTCGGGGTACGCCCCGAGGCACCACTCTGGGAAATAGAGCTTGCCTACAAGGGCCGGCGGAGCCAGTACCACCCTGATCGGTACGCCGCGGGTGACGAGGCTGCCGTGGCATGGGCAACGGCCAAGATGCAGGTGCTCAACAAGGCCTACGCCGTCCTCAAGGACCCGGACCAACGCGAGCGCTTTGACCGTACCCGGGCGTCGGCGGGGTCAGCTGATCCAGGCCCCCGGACGGAACGAGCCAAGGCTCCTGACCCTCCCCCTCTCCGCTCGCTCCGGCAGGCCCTGGAGGGGCTGGAGTTCAGTAATGAGCCCTTTGAACGGGTGTTTGTCGCTCCCCACATCCCCAGGAAGAAGCTCCTGGGCGCTCTGGACAGCTACGGAGAGAGGCTGCAGGCCCAAGACGTTGTCGTGCTCATCGACGACACCGTCTTCGGCGGTGCCAGGGAGGGCGTACTGATCACCGAAACCCAGATTCGGTGCAAGGCCAAGTTCGAGCAGGCCGAGATCCGGTTACTGGGTTGTCTCACCGAGATTACCGCCCAGGGGGCGCACATCCGGATCCATGGCGAGCCCTTCATCACATTGAGTGTTCCCAACGCCGATGACCTGCGACGGCTGTTCAGCGCCGTCAGCCACTACTTGCAAGAAACCAACTGATCTCAACCAACAGGGTAATGACATGAAGTACCTGATAGGCCTGTACGGCGTGACCGTGCTGATCGCGGCCATATGTTTCGATATCTGGGGGCGCTATGCCTACAAGGGGTTCTTCTACAACCTCGGGCAGGGCCTTGTCTGGCCCGTAGTGGTCTTCCCGTCATTCGGAAAGCTGATCGGCGGTGTGGTCTGGATCGTGGTGATCTTCGCCCTGCTTGTCCTGGTGAAGAGGCGATAACCATGACTCTTCGGAAACGAGCACTTCTCCCAATGGTGATCGTTGTGCTGGCACTCAGTGCCTGCAGCAGCGAGCTGGACAAGTTGCGTGGCCAATTCGTGGATAACTGTGTGGCCGGTGGAGCTCCAAAATCCAGCTGTAAATGTGCCTTTGACAAGTTGCAGGAGCATTACGGGGAACAGGGGTTGCTGGCTATCGAGAAGCAGAGCACCCCGCCACCTGATCTTTCCGACCGTCTCTTTGTAGCAGCGGGTCAGTGTCGAAGCCGCTGACGCATCCTGGCGCCATGCTCAAGAAATAGCGTGCCGACAAGATCGCTGGTTAACCCTGGCGGCCGAACGTTGGCCGTTCAACCATATTTACAAGGAATTCCATGAAAAGTATCAACTACGTTGCAGCCCTGCTGGCTGCGCTTCTTCTTGGTGGTTGCAGCAAACCAGTTCTGGACTGGCGCAACGCAGAGCTGAGTAACGGCAAGATCTACGAATCCGGCTCCAATGAACCCTTTGATGGACGGGTTACCGGTGTGCCGCACAAGCAGCTCGAACCGCTCCTGGGCTCTCTGAGGACCATCCTTCAGAATCTGAACACCAATCAGACCACCAGCATGACCGCACTGCTGGGCAACTTGGACTATGTCTGCGATGTGGAGGTGGAAGAAGGGTTGGTAGGTGGCCAGTACACCTGCCGCTATCCGCAGTCGGGTTCACCCCCGTTTTCACGGACACTTACGAGAAGGCCGATCAAGGCCATGAGGAGTGTTCATGTCGAAGCGAAGGAAGTTCAGCACCGAGTTCAAGCGCGGTGCGGTTG